>NZ_JAAGOG010000166.1:0-18209 GCF_010747425.1 Nostoc sp. UIC 10630 | reverse complement strand
CTGGCCCCCGGCCGCCTGCCCCCTTCACCGCCCGATCCAAAATTCCAGCGGATCTATGGTTGACTTACAGTAAGGCCAGCTACGCAAAGTTGCTTCCATTCCTTCCTCCCAGTAGGGTGGTTCTAATCCCAGTCCTAAACATAGATGAGATAGGATGCTAGCAAACTGCTGATTGTGACCAAAGTCTCCTAGATGGGCATGGGCATATTCATGGACGACTACACCAAACCAGTCTTTAGGTGCAACTCGACCAACATCTACCAGAATAGTGATTGGATTTGTGAGAATGTTGCACAGCCCGTCTATACCAAAAGATTGAGCTATGGGGACTGCAAAAATTTGGATGTGGCGACGCTCTTGCGGATGAAAGCACTCATGACAAACCTCTAAGTAGGCGTTGATCTGAGCGTTTACGGTGTTAATATTTTCGCCAATCCAAGTACAAATGGGGATGCGATCGCGCAGGTTATCGAACACATCCACCATCCCCGGCTCTAGGGCAAGTCTCTGCACCCGATGCAGATAATCTTGCCCACGAGTAAAAGCATCACTTTGCTTGAGATAATTCACCAACCCAGAACTGAATAAAACTGTTTTTTTTCTAGAATATCCTGCCCAAGTCTTTCTGTTACCTGTTCGGTGCCGGAAACTTCAACAGAACTTTCGATGCGGCTTTCAGTACAAAACGATGCCGTACTGAAGCCACCAAACCGTTTTACTGTACTGGTTCGCAGTCGCATATTTGGGCTGGCAAACCAGAACCTCTCAATGGAACTCATTGTTTCGTATTCGGTTGTCAACACTAGTCCATCTTCATCATCCATGTGAAAAAGACCGACTACAGGCACAATTTCGGCATAGCCTCTTTCGCGCAGTAATTTGCCAGCCCTTGGGTTATCCTCATCAGGCACGATCGCAAATATAGTTTTTCCCTGATGGTTCTCTTCGTTCTCTCTATCCCAAGCCATTGTGCCTAGCCAACGCACACGTGACCCTCCTACTGAAAGGCTGGGGTCAATTTCATGATACTGGCACAGTTCAATAATTTCTGGATGATTGGCTTCCAGAGTTTCTACTTGTATATCCGATTCTCCCGTCTCTGAGCGCTTGAACGCCAGATGATGAGTTGCTCGTTGCGATCGCCACTTACCAGCACTTAGCTGAAAAAATTCCATTGCGTCTATCAATCTTCTGACTCCTACTTATGACTCCTGCGGATGATGTTATACGTGTTTTTTCTTTTTACAGTTATTGGTATATAAACATTCTAAACATTACAGCTATTAGCGATCAGCTTCAAGAAACTCCCTACAAAGGGTTAGATAGAGATGTTGTTACACAATTGTAAATTTTTATAATGGCTATTCTTTATAGCTTGACAATGTAGACAGTTTAATATCTGAGTGCTAAAATAGTTGAAAGCGATCGTCTTCACATTACTAGTAACAACAGATACCTTCGATTCAGTCAATCAGAGGAGTGAATGATGGATTTCCCAGTCGAATTAACATTAGAGCAACAATTTCGCTTACAAAACTTGAAAGATCAGGTAAAGAGTTTGAGCCAACAAGAAGCTCAAGAATTTTTGTTAGAAGTTTTACGGCAGATGATGGTAAAAGATAATTTGGTCAAACATCTGCTAAAACAAGCTTGATAAAGTAAAAAAAAGAATATCCTTCCTTAAGACTTACGCAGTGGCAAAGTTCCGTTGAAATGCGTAAGTCTTAATTTTTTAGGCATTGGAAGAGGCAGAGAGCAATGGAACAGGCGGCAGAGGGGAAAGAAGGGAAAGAAGTAATTTTTAATTCTCCTCCTTGCACCCTGCCCTCTTCCCTGTACCTCTCCCAATACCCAAATTAAATATTACAGATTATTACTTTCTCTCTCATAGTAAAGACTAGGGCACTATTGATCCCCTATGTTTTTGTTTGGCTACTCGCAGTTAATTCTGATCGAGAACACGCCAGAAATAATATCCGCCATTTGTGAATATTAAGGAGAACTCATGGTTCTTGATGCTTTTTCCAGAGCTGTAATTGCGGCTGATGCCAAAACCGCTCCTATCGGTGGTGCTGACTTAGCAGCCCTTAAGTCTTTCATTGCTGAAGGCAACAAGCGCCTTGATGCTGTGAATGCGATCGCCAGCAACGCTAGCTGTGCAGTTTCTGATGCCATTGCTGGTATTGCTTGTGAAAACACAGGTTTGCTTCAAGCTGGTGGTAACTTGTACCCCACTCGCCGGATGGCTGCTTGCCTACGTGATGCTGAAATCGTTCTGCGCTATGTAACTTATGCATTATTGGCTGGCGATTCTTCTGTATTAGACGATCGCGCTTTGAACGGTCTGAAAGAAACCTACACAGCTTTGGGCGTACCTACTGGATCTTCTGTACGTGCTTTCCAAATCCTGAAGGCTATCAGCGTTGCTCACATCACCAACACCAATACTGAAGCTAACGCTGGCAAAAGATTCCGCAAGATTGACACTCCTCAAGGCGACTGCTCTGCTCTAGCTGCTGAAGCTGCTAGCTACTTCGATCGCGTTATTTCTGCTCTGAGCTAATTGCTAATCGCTAATGTCTTAAGCCTATTAGTCAAGCCAACTGAAATACAAAACCCGATCACATCTAATCTGGAGTATAAAAAGCAATGAAATCAGTTATCACTACGGTTATTGGATCTGCTGATGCAGCAGGTCGTTTTCCAACCACCTCTGATCTAGAATCCGTTCAAGGTAGCATTCAACGTGCTAGCGCTCGTTTAGAAGCTGCTGAAAAGTTGGCTGCTGGTATTGATGCAGTCGCTAAAGAAGCTTATGATGCTGCTTTTAAGAAATATCCTTACTTGACCCAAGAAGGTGAAGCTGGCGACACTCAAGTTAAAAAAGACAAGTGCTTCCGCGACATCAAGCACTACCTACGCTTGATCAACTACAGCTTAGTTGTGGGCGGTACTGGTCCTCTGGATGAGTGGGGTATTGCAGGCGCTCGTGAAGTTTACCGCTCTTTGGGTCTACCTACTGCTCCCTACGTTACTGCGTTGACTTACACTCGCGATCGCGCTTGTTCTCCTCGTGACTTGTCTCCTCAAGCATTAGGTGAGTTCCGCGCTCTTCTCGACTACGTAATCAACTCCCTTTCATAAGTAATAGGATTTGACTAGACGTAGACGAGCGATCGTCATACTCTAAAACTCAGGGACTCTCAATCTGTTGCTTTGCCTGTATCTGGTTGAGTGATTGATCAAGAGTCCCTCAGTTGTTACTAATTTTTAATTCGTAGTTCGTAATGACGCTCCTGCGTCGCTAACGCTGCGCTAACGTAATTCGTAATTCATGATCGAACTTGGGGGATTTCAACGGAAAAATTTTATTTTATGACAATAGATTCATTATTTGAACAGTTAAAACACCCCAACCCTAATCTGCGAGAACGAGCCATGTGGGAACTGGCTGATGTTCGTGATGAAAATACGATTTCTCGCTTGATGGGTATTTTGGATGAAGAAGATGTGACTTACCGTCGTGCTGCTGTTAAGGCACTGGGTGCTATTGGTACAGATGCTGTCCCATCATTGGTAGATTCATTAATAAATAGCGAGAATGCAACCATTCGGGGTAGTTGTGCTAAGGCTCTGGCACAGGTTGCTGCTAACCATCCCGATGTTCCTTTCCCAGTTGAGGGGTTAGAGGGATTAAAAACAGCGCTCAATGATCCAAATGCCGTTGTCTATATTGCATCAGTAATGGCACTGGGTGAAATTGGTTCTCCTGCCTTTGAAATTCTGGCTGAGGCTCTGAAAACAATAGATAATGTTGCCCTGGCTGTAGCGATTGTTAATGCACTGGGTTCGATGGGTGATATGCGGGGAGTGGAAGTGTTGACAGCATTAACTAATGATGAATCTGCCGATCCCTATGTTCGTGAATCAGCAGTGAGTGCTTTGCCCCGATTAGATCAGGTGATTAATTATAAAAGAGGATAGCGATCGCTCTTAAATACAACTACCTTCATCAATTCCAATAGGGTTTATTACCAAGAATCTTCTTCTAACTGTCTCTCAATTTGAGAAATCGCTAACTTGATTACCGCCTGAACTCCTGCTTCCTCTTCTTGGGTTAATGCGGCTTGCAGGGGTTCTAAGGCAGTGCGATCGCCAATTTTCATTAATGCCAGAGCCGCCGCTTTCCGAGTTTCCCAATCTGGATGATGCAGTAACTCAACTAAATTAGGAATCGCGGGTTGATAAGCCAGACTGCCCAAAGCAGATGCCGCTTCACACCGCACCATTAGGGATGAATCGGTGAGAGCGTTCACTAGAATGTCAAATGCTCCTTCTTCAGTACCTTCTTCAGCAATTTTAGCGATCGCACCCACCACCGCAGCACGAACATCAGCTGAGTCTGAGTTAATTTCTCGATATAAATGCTCCTTCGCCTCTGCCCCGATAAATCCCAGCGCCCACACAGCATGTCCTTTAGCACTTTCTGGATACTCTGTTGACGCTAAGATTTTCAACAATGCTGGCACAGCTGCCTCGCCGATTTTGGCAAGTCCCCCCACCGCCGAAGTTTTGACTACCGTATCTTCATCATTTAGAAGGGCATTAACCAAGGTGGGAACTGCGATCGGATCGGCAATCAGTGTCAGGGTTTTGGCGCTGGCTCTGCGGACAACTGGGTTGGGGTGATTTGCCACAGCTTCCATTAACAAAGGGGTCGCTGGTTTACCGACTTTACCCAGCGCCTCTGCAAAACTCAACCTAACCATCCCCCGTGAGTCTCCCATACTCTCAATCATTTGCTTGAGTAGCTCTTGATCATCAGGGTTGAAGGAGTTTAAGCCTAATTGCTCATTAACTGCTGCTAGTATTGCATCGGTTTCTGCCTGGGAAAGATGTAACGAATCTTCCCCGGATTGAGTTTTGGAGTCGAGCATTATGACTTCTAGCTAAATTATCAAAATGATTACTAGTTATTGACGCTCAGAGCAGCTTGCTGATTACGCAGTTCCTGGAGGGCAGAATCAATTTTGGCAAGCTCCGGCTCCAGTTGTGCCATAACATTTACCCTCATCAACTTCGCCCGTTTTGCTGTTTCTGTAGTTTCTTGAACTAGACGTTCCCGATATAGCTCAAGTTCTGCAATCACTTCGGCGACATCTTGAGGAGTTATGTTATCGGTTGTTGTGAATTCTGAGGTTTCATCCATAACTTTTGTTTCCTAAATGCGTGTTTATATGAATGATGTGTAGTTAGTGTTCGACTATCGTTTATATTTGGTTACTTGCTAAAGATCAGCACTTAGCAGATACATGAAATTGCACGATTGGCAAGAGGTAACTCAACTAGTCGCTGACAAATGCATATATTCCGATCTTCTCAGATCGCGTTACCACTGGTAAAGCTTTTTGATAGAAATCTTCAAAAGTCAACTTAACGCGAAACGGGCGGTTAGAAACCGCTTTTACACAAACAAAACCCACCTTCGTGGGTTTCAAAACCTTAATTAGACTTTAGTCCGAGGAGGCGAACTTTGCCTGTATAGCCGTGAATTCCATTTGCCAGGGCTTAAGTTGACACCAATGAGCAATGCTGTGCCCCTACAGCATGGTCTATTTACGATCGCACAATTCCCATTCCCCATTCCCCATTATTTTAAGATGTTTCCTCTAATGGGAAAATATCTCCTCGCAAGTAGGATTCAAAATTTTTCTTAAAGTATTGAATGCTCGTCACATTTGGTTCGTCACTTTCTGTTGGCGTGAACTCATAAATTGGTACTTTTTTCCTTACCAACTCGACCAAGCTAGGATGAAGCTGCTCAAAAGAATCTACTCTAAATATTGTTGTTTCAAATCTTAATTTAGCTGGATGAGCATAACCTAACTTCATCCAGGGCAACCAAGGACAGTCTCTCGCCCATTTTGCCGGAGGGACTTCAGTGGCATCAGGTCGGCAGGTATTTGATATAAAGTATTCAACTCCCTTAAACTTTTCTCCAGGGCAATAATCTAAATATTTACTATCTCCTGCTAAAGGATGTGGGTATTCTAAAGGGATTTCCATAACCGAGGTAATATATCCCTTGCCTTTGGGTATAACAAATTTCTTTGGTTTGACTGAACCTTGGACAATGCGGTTAGCAATGTGAACTACTGGTACTGGTTGACTTGCTGTTGGTGACTTCCAAAAGTGCAGAATTTCTTGAGTATCTGGATCGCAAAATAAACCCAACTCTCTATTGATGCGATACCCGACTTCGCCATGTTCAGGATCGGGTTTGAGAAATACTTTGGTAGCATTCATCCCAATAATAGAAAACAATTTTTCTTTTGGCTTGTCTGGTGTTTCTTGCCACCAAATTTCCCCAGACCAGTTGTAATAAAGCTGTAACCCATGATTTTTTCTGTAAAAATCGAGGTTATTAAATTCATAATCATCTGAATAATCATTCATATATAAGCATCCGCTTTTATTTGTGAACTAATTTGGCTTAAAAGGCAATAGGCAACGGGAAAAAAGACTTTTTTGTTGTACGTAACTTCGCAAAAATTAAATATGAGTCTTATAGGACTCTTATCATTTTAAAATGACTACGAAGATGCAAAGCGGTTTGTCGCTAGACATAGCAACGTTCATCTAACAGAGCTTACACAAAAAAATTTTGCAGTCCCCAGTCCCTAGTACGATAGTAAACATGAACTCTGAGCAATTATCCACTAGCCATTTATAGATCAATGGATAAACGTTTTTTTAAAATGTTTGGGCTAACAGAAGAACAAGCGATCGCAATTATCGATACACCATTAGAACAACTCGAAGACGCTTCTGATAAGTATATTGCTGTTTCCCATCTGATTAATTATCCCACTGAACAGTCGATCGCGGCTTTGGTACGAGCGATTGAAAATAGTAATCCTGATGAGTTAGACCATCGTATTGTCCGACGCAAGGCTGTGGAAAGCCTGGGGCGATTGCAGGCTGAATCAGCTTTACCTGTAATTCGGCAGTGTCTTAAAGATGATGATATTTATACTGTTGAAAATACTGTGTGGGCGATCGGAGAAATCGGGACTAAAGATCCAGAAATTCTTGAAGAAGTGGCGCAACTACTGGATAAACCGGGTCAAATTTATCGAGTTATTATTCACACTTTAGCGAATGCTGACTATCAGCCATCTCTAGAACGTGTAAATAAATTTACTCAAGCTGAAGACGAACCTACGCGTAGTGCTGCGATCGCTACAGTTTGTCGTTTTAGCGGTGACTACTCCCAAATCACTGAGGTGATGGCGCTGCTGCAAAGTTCTAGCGTCAATTCACGGCGCGGTTGCATTCAAGACTTGATTGATGCACGCTACTACAAAGCCATCCCAGAAATTGCTCGTTGTCCTGTATCTTTGGTGTTTCGCTTGCGAGGATTGCGAATGCTTTTGGATGCAGGCGTTCCCAGTGGTGAAATTACCTTTACAGAAATTCAACCTTACTTAGAAAAAGTACTTTACGATCATCCTAACGACCTTGATTTAGTACATGAGTATGACGCGACCCCTGTATTAGATTTTGTCATTAATGAACTCTACGAAACTGATTTTGGACGCTGCTATTTGGCGACAAAAACTTTACTAGATATCTATCCCCAAGAAGCACCCCAAGCACTTTTAACAACTTATGGGGATAAAGCATATAACGATTATGGCGCTCATTATCATGTCATGAAACTTTTCGGTTGGCTGAAATATGCTCCCGCCTACGATTTGTTAATAGAAAACCTGCACAACCGCGAACCTCAGTTTCAGAAATCTCGTGCGGCGTGTGCGATCGCTCTTGGTGAATTGGGTAATGCACGAGCAATTCCTGAAATCAAAATTTGCCTCAATACCCCTATTTGGGATTTAAAATATGCTTGTTTATTGGCGCTAGACCGCTTAGGAGATTCCTCTGGTCGGCAAATTTGCGCTAATGATGGTGACTGGTTAATTAGAGCGAAAGCGACGAGTAATCAATATATGAATTCGACGGCTTATATTGTCTAACTAATTAGCTGAATGAAAAGACCTCTCCCTGGCTTTACTAAGTAAAACCTTCCCTCTCCGAGTCGGCTACCGTGTACACACAAATCATCTGATCCCCCTAAATCCCCCTTAAAAAGGGGGACTTGAAGAAATTTCCCCCCTTTTTAAGGGGGGTTAGGGGGGATCGAAACACTGTTAGACAACTTTATAAGACTTGTGTGTACACCGTAGCTCCGAGTCGGAGAGGGACAGACTTGAACTTTAGTTCAAGGTAGGGAGAGGTTCGTGGAACTCACTAGTCATAAATGCTAGGGACGCAGAAATGTACGCCCCTGCCAGTTTAGGATTTACTAGTGGTAACTGCTTCGTTTAACACTAACTCTGGTTTTGCTGTCTCCTCTTCTTCTGGCAAACCATAAATTGACCTGTACAACTTGACGTACTCTTTAGCAGATTTATACCAACTAAAATCTTCATTCATGCCCCGTTTTTGTAGTTCTTGCCATTGCGGTTTGAAACGGAAGCCTTCCCAAGCTCGGATCATACAAGTGAAAAGGTCTAGCGGTTCATAGCGGTCAAAGCAATAACCAGTACCTGCGGCATTTTCGGGGTCGTGATGGCTTACGGTGTCAACTAATCCACCTGTGCGGCGGACAATGGGCACAGAACCGTAGCGCAAAGACATCATTTGGCTAATACCGCATGGTTCAAAACGACTAGGCATTAAGAAAGCGTCAGTACCAGCGTAGATCCGACGGGACAGGGCATCGTTATACAGTAAGTAAGTTGCCATGCGTCCAGGAAAACGAGATGCTAATTGCCACATCTGAGTTTCATAGTAGCGATCGCCTGTTCCCAACAAAACAAACTGTGCATCTGTATAAGATAGAAAGCGATCGAGGATTTGCAATATCAAATCAATGCCTTTTTGTTCCACTAATCGGGTAACAATCCCAATTAAAAAGGCTTTAGAATTGACTTCTAATCCTACTTCTTCTTGCAAAGCAATTTTATTAGCCTTGCGTTTATCTAAAGTATCAGCAGTGAAGGTTTGGGCAATATATTTGTCATTTTCGGGATTATAAACTTCGGTATCAATCCCGTTGATAATCCCAGATAACTTACCGCTAATAAAGGACAGCAAACCTTCTAAGGTTTCACCATAAGCGGCTGTCTTGATTTGCTCGGCATAAGTGGGCGAAACTGTATTTACCTTATTGGCAAATTGTACTGCTGCGGCCATTGTGTTGTGTCCTTGCATATACCAAGGACACCAAGTAATTTTTTCTAAATACCAACGCCACGGCCCTTGATAAGCCAAGTTATGAATCGTAAACACTGTGGTGATATCTGGATCTTGGTGCATCCACACCGGAATCATTCCCGTATGCCAGTCATGACAATGGATAATTTCTGGTTTCCAGTAATTCCAGGCAAACTCGGCTGCACCATTGGAAAAGAAAGTGAACCGCCAGTCTTCATCATCTCCAGAATAAATGCGGCGAGGCAGGAAGACGGGATGTCCAAATAAGTACAAGGGAACATCAGTACCAGGCAGAACGCTTTCATAAACAGCAAATTCCTGGAACATGGCAGACCCCCGCCAGATAGGTTCTTTGGGAATTTCCATTTTGTCTGGCAGGAAGCCATAGTAAGGCAAGAATATCCGCACATCATGCCCCATTTCTCTCAGAAATTTGGGTAATGCCCCAACAACATCACCCATTCCTCCTACTTTGGCAATGGGTGCTGCTTCTGCTGCAACAAATAGAATCCGCATGGTAATTTTTGCTTCCCCGATTCTGTCTATAAATTGTCAAATTAACTTGATGATCGTGACCAACGCAATTTGTCGCGTCTTTGGTACAACGACGATCAATTCTTATCTAATCACATCGGCTTGCCCAATTGCTTAGGAACCGCGTTGAATGACCGCAAAAATTTCTGATAAAATTTCTTGCGCTCCCTGTTGCCGTAATAACTCTGCTAGTTCTGTGCCTAACGCTTCGGCATTGTTGGCAATTCCAGTGACGGTATCTTTTACCAACTTTTGACCATCTATACTGGCAACTATGCCTGTTAAGGTCAAATTATCACCAGATATTTCTGTATTTACACCAATAGGTACTTGACATCCGCCTTCTAAAGAGCGTAGAAAAGAACGTTCGGCGAGACAGCGATCGCGTGTTGCAGGATGTTCGATGGCTTTGAGTAGAGTGAGCAATTCACTATCATCAGCACGACATTCTATCCCTAATGCACCTTGTCCAACGGCGTGGAGGGAGATTTCTTTGGGGATAATTTGATGAACGCGATCGCTCATTTCCAATCTTTCTAATCCTGCGGCTGCCAAAATTAAGGCATCGTATTCGCCTGCATCCAGTTTTGCCAATCGTGTAATTAAGTTTCCCCGCACATCTTTAAAAGTAAAGTGGGGGAAGTGGTGGCGTAACTGTGCTAACCGCCGCAGCGAAGATGTCCCAATTACTGCACCTTCGGGTAAAGTATCGATTTGTTTATCTTTGTGCTTTTCATGCACAACTAAAGCATCGGCTGGATTTTCGCGTTCAGTAATTGCTGCCAGTGTCAATCCTTCTGGTAAGTTAGTCGGCAAATCCTTAAGGGAATGAACCGCAAAGTCAATCTCTTGATTGAGCATTCCAACTTCAAGTTCTTTAGTAAAAAGTCCTTTATCGCCAATCTTAGCTAATGCTACATCAAGGATTTTGTCGCCTTGGGTAGACATGGTGTGGACTTCAAAAGTGATATCAGGAAAGCTTTTTTGGAGTTGCGCTTGTACCCAATAGGTCTGAACCAGAGCAAGTTGGCTTTTACGCGAGCCGATCCGAATAGTACGTGGGGGACTAGAAACAACTGAAGTCATAAAACTATATATCAAAGGAGGCGATAAATTCACTCTCATCTAGACTACCGTAGTCAGGGACTCATAAGAATTTTGGGTTTTAGATTTTGGATTTTGGATTACAATTCTTTACCAAAAGCTGGTTTGAGGAATCTCGAACAATACTAATTAGACTTATCTTTTAGTGGAAGAGCGATCGCACAAGTTGTACCAATTCCTATTTCACTAGTGATGTTAATATGACCCTGGTGTAAGTCCACACACTTTTTCACCACTACCAATCCTAATCCAGTACCAGGAATGCTTTTGACATTTTTGCCACGATGAAACGGCTCAAACAGCTGCTTTTGATCCGCTAACGGAATCCCAATACCCCGATCTTTCACCTGGAGAATCACCGTATCTGATTTAAACTCCAGACTAAGATGAACATTCCCCCCTTCAGGAGAATATTTAATCGCATTCAGCAGTAAATTAGAGAGAATAGAACGCAACAACCTTTCATCTACTGAGGCAGGAACAGCTTTTCCTTGGCAAACAAAGCTAAGTGTGTGCCTCTCACCAGTACTTAGGCGCATTTCTTCGACAAAATCACTGCAAAATTCTTCTAAATCTAGGAGTTTAGGATTAAATTCTAGTTTTCCAGTTTCGGCTCGGTTAATGGTTAAAATATCATCTAATATTTGAACCATATTTTTGACAGAGAGTTGAATTCTCTGCAAGTTTCTCAGTCGCTTAGAAGAGTTATCCCATTCATCCTGACAGCTTTCTAGCAATTGAGCCGCTACTAAGGCAGTACTTAGAGGTGTACGAAACTCGTGAGATGCCATTGAGAAAAAACGTGTTTTCAGCACACTAAGTTCTCTCTCTCGCTCTAGCGCCATCCGAATTTCATCTAACCGCTTGCGCCCTGTAATGTCACGTTGTACTGATATCCAGTGGGTATACCAGCCATTTTGATCGGCTACGGGGACAATGCTAAATTCATTCCAGAATTCCGAGCCGTCTTTGCGGTAGTTAATTACCTGAACGGTAACTGTTTCCCAACGAGAAAGAGCAGTCCAAACTTTATCTAGTTCCGCCCGACTTGTTTTTGCTCCTTGAAGGATACGGGGCGTTTTACCTAAAACTTCTTGCAGGCTGTAACCTGTGATTCGGGTAAATGCTTCATTAACATAGATAATATTTGGCCCCGGTTCGCCAACAGGTTGAGCCTCAGTGATCACTACAGCATCATTTGTATTTACAACCACAGATTGCAGCAACCTTACCTGTTCTTCCTGCTGCTTTTGGTGTGTGATATCAGCAATCACTGCCACCATACCGTTGATACTATCGTCACTATCATGCAAAGGAGCGGCGGAGAAAACTATATCGATCGCAGTGCCATCTTTTTTAAAGCGGCGCAATTCCACTCTGGTATAAGTTGTTCCTTGTAATATACTTTCTTGCAGAGTGTTGTATTCTTCTAATTGATCGTCTAAAAAAATTGGGTTAGGATGGTCGATTACCTCCGCCTCTGTCCAGCCAAACATCCGTTCAGCAGCCGGATTCCAGATTTTCACATTCCCTTCTAAATCAAGTGTGAAAATAGCACGAGGAGAGGCAGTAATCAAAGCTTGCAATGCTGCTTGGGTGCGTTGACGTTCAGCTATTTCTGCTCTGAGAGAGACATTAGCTTTGGCTAACTCTTGAGTCCGTTGTTGAACGCGGTGTTCTAATTCAGCATTGAGTGTTTGTAGCTGCTTGTAAAGTTCTGATTGTTGAATAGCGATCGCCACCTGGGTTGCAAGTTGCTTCATCAATTCAATTTCCCAAGATTCCCATACACGGGTGCGATCGCACTGATGAGCAATCAATAAGCCCCAAAGATAAGGTGCAGAAGCAGGAGTTTGGCGATCGCGTTGTTTATCTGCTTCCCGATTCTCTTGGAGAATTGGCACTACCAACTTGGCTTTGACACCGAACTGTTTTACAAAGTCTGCCAAGCATAATTCGATATCAACTTGTTCAACATTAGCGATCGCGCGGGTTTTCCCCAATGAATACGCTTGGTGATATTCTCTCGGAAACACTTCTTCTGGAAAGGTTTCTCCTAAAATTCTTGTATATTCAGGTAAAACTGTTTCAGTAATTGCGCTACCCGTCCCATCTTCCCAAAGGCGATAAATTAACACCCGATCTGCTTGAAGAAACTCGCGCACTTCTGAAACTGTGGTAGTCAGAACCTCCTCTAACTCCAAAGACTCACGAATATGTTGAGCAATCTGGTTTACCAACCGTTCCCGCTCAGTTTGTTGCCGCAGGATCACTTCTGCTCGTTGCCTTCTAGTTACTTCTAGGTTGAGAAAATAGTAAATTATCCCTAATGCAATAATGCTAAAGCCAACACCGATTGGAGCGAGATTGATAATACTAAAATCGGGCATGGATAAGAAAAATTACAGGCATCTGATTTAGTTTACTGTTTTCTGCTCATCCATTAGTTCCGAACGTTGATAAACTGGATGTAGGACTTTCGGAGTGGCAGAAATCATGAGTGTTGCAAAATCTGCATCCCTAACCCTAGAAGAATTTCTGAAGTTACCAGAAACAAAGCCTGCAAGTATTTATATTGATGGTGAGATTATCCAGAAACCAATGCCGAAAACTCGCCACTCCCGACTTCAGGGTAAGTTGATTAATGGGATTAATGAAGTCACAGAGGAAAAGCAAATCGCTTATGCTTTTCCAGAGTTGCGTTGTACCTTTGGTGGTCGCTCAATTGTTCCAGATGTAGCGGTTATTCGTTGGCAACAAATTGAGTTTGACGATAACGGAGAACCTGTAGATGATGTGTTAATTGCTCCAAACTGGACAATTGAAATTCTTTCTCCAGATCAAAGTTCTAATCGAGTTACCAATCATATTTTACACTGCCTAAAATATGGTTGTCAGCTAGGATGGTTGATTGATCCTGATGATCGCTCAGTTCTCATATTTAAACCACATCAACAACCAGAATTTTGTCATAGAGAAGATAGATTGACTGTTCTAGATGGTGTTGATTTAGAGTTGACAGTAGAACAAGTATTTGGATGGTTAAAGATGAAAGCAGAGTGAGAATATATATTAGAATTACCGCTAAATAATCGGTTTCTAGTTCTAAATACTCACAATGAAACTTACTGATATAGCCAAATCCGGAAATGCTTGTGGGTAAATTGTACCTCCAGTTAATGTGGTTTTTGAAGCATAATCTCCATCTTGAGGATATCTAAATATTATAAGTTGTCGCTTTCTAAGATTAACTACCCAATACTCAGGAATTTCTACTTCAGCATAGACTTTAGTTTTTATTTGTAAGTCCTTATCTAAGCTAGAATCCGAATATTTGATCAACCAAAAGATATTTTCAGGATAGGGATGATATTCTAAATATTCACGTCTCAATCTTTGTACAACAGCAATATCAGGCTCAGGTTCAGAATTGTTAGGAAGGGTAATCGGTTTACTAGGGCGAACTGTGGCACGATTGTCTAAAAGTTGAATCAGATACTCCTCAGCTTCACTGCTGAAGTAGGCATGAGGTTCTCCTTTCGGTGGCATTTCTACTATTTCTCCCTTTAGTAGTTCTATACGCCGATCATCTAGTATACCTGCTGCAATCATCTGGTGATATTCATCTATTGTCCACTTAACTGGAGTTACGGTCATAGAGACAATTTTTTATTACCTAATAACATACGTATTAACGTAATTATATAAGTCGCTATAAATCAAAGCAAATTAACAATTTTTATCAAATCTAGTGTACAAACCACCATACTTAAACCAGTATTGCCTTAACTGATGACAAGGTGTAAACAAACTGGCTTTGACACGATAAAGAAGAACCTGTCGATGGTCGCCCATCCAAATTTTGTCAATCGGCTCAACAGAAATTAATGTTCCTCCTAGAGCGGCTATACAGTCAGTAAATCTATCAACGCAAGAATAGTCTATAGTTTCAAATATAAAAAAGTGACCGGAACATATTAAATGACGGCTTCTTATCCAACATTGGAGCTTTTTATGTGCTTGTGGCGGCAACATTGTTTTGCTTCAAATAATTTGAGATGAATGCAATTAGTTACATCGATTTTTGGATAAATAGATTTCTTGCATAAAGCATTTTTTTAGCTCGCACAAAGGCGTAAATAAACGCTTAATCGTCTATTCAGCCTTTTTCAGTTAAGTGGAGCGCGACCGAGCAAATGCCTAAAGTTAAACTCAATTGCCCGATAACGAGGATAATTGCTGAAAAACCGGGAAGTATATAACTCTGACTTTGCTGCCAGACGGATAAATTTACGGATGCTGATTTCGCTCCGCTTAAACTGTGACTCAGGCACAGTGAGCCGTTCGTTTTCCATCACATACGTATTTCCTAAACCTGTCTATATATAAGCCTGATAATAACCTCAAGTTCTTCTGCTGAATAACCAGGTACTCCTCCAGTTGAGTGATTGTCTTCAAACAGGCTGACACCTCAATGTGAACTTTGCCCAAAAGTCATTTTCTGAAAATCTCCTGGCTAAACATAGAGTTCTTTCGGAACGTCTAAAGGAGGTTATTAAAAACCTACATAGAATAGAAAATTACATATAAAAAGTAAGGAAATCACTCATGAAATGGTAAAGAAATCGGAAAGAAGCAACGAAAACTAGAAATTGTTACTTTTTGCAATATTTTATCAATGGGAGTCCACAGATAGTTTTAAACATAAGTTGTATGGTTAAAAAAAAATTATGCGAATTCTCTTAGTTGAAGATGATGTACGCCTTGCCGAGACTTTAGCAGAAGCCCTTACAGACCAGCGTTATATGGTTGATGTGGTGACAGATGGTGAGGCTGGATGGAATCAAGCCAAAATGCTGGATTATGATTTGCTGCTGCTTGATGTGATGTTACCAGAGCTAGATGGAATTAGTTTATGCCATCGGTTGCGATCGCACAGCTACAGTATGCCGGTTCTCATGCTTACTGCGCGTGATACCGTTAGCGATAAAATTACCGGACTCGATGCGGGAGCTGATGATTATGTCGTTAAACCAGTGGATTTGCAAGAACTATTTGCCCGAATTCGCGCCTTGCTTCGTCGGGGTAACGTTTCATCGCCACCGATTTTGGAATGGGGCAATCTGCACCTCAACCCCAGCACTTATGATGTGAGTTATGGGAAAAATATGCTACATTTAACCCCAAAAGAGTACGGCATATTAGAGTTATTGCTACGAAATGGTCGTCGTGTCCTTAGTCGCAGCGTAATTATTGAACATATTTGGTCGCTAGAGTCACCTCCAGAAGAACATGCTGTGAAAGTTCATCTCAGAAGCCTGCGTCAGAAGCTCAAAGCAGCCGGAGCTTTTGAAGATTTTATTGAAACAGTTCATGGTATTGGCTACCGTCTTAAACAACTCGAATAAAATGTTGTATTATATAGACCACTTGAGAAGATTTCAGCTATTAGCAAAAACTCTGCTTTGTTTGCTTTGACTCTGAGTTTAAAAATATTATTTTTTTCAACGCAGAGTAGCACAGAGGCTCGCAGAGGTTTCAGTTTTTTTCGCTACGAATTTGTGAAATACTCTATTTAAGGTACTTAAGGGTCAGATTTAAGATATTCTTGTAATTCTTGGGTACGCAATTTTGTGAGATTTTCTAGACACCCAGCATAAATACTAGGGGCAATACTCCCTCCCTCATATTTACTTCTTTCAAACTCACAATTGGTATCTCGAAACTTTAACCATGCAAGTTGTGCAGTAATCAATTTCTGTTTCCTAGATTTTTCTAAGGTAGGTAGCAATTGTTGATAAGCTCGGTTCAGTCTTTTATCTGCATTCTGATAAGATAACTTCGCACATTCATTAATTGCTGCTTGAGTTTGAGGATTATTGCAGTTAAATTTTTGAACTAGGCGAATCTGGGTTAAATCAGGCGTTGTGCCTGCCATTGTCATAGAAGGGGTATCTAAACTGCTAAGAGTTAGCATACTTGCCAAAACTAGTAATAATTGACGCATGACAAAAATTTTATTGTTTAGGCAAGTATAGACAAAAGATACCAAAATGTGCAGTATTGATATGTTTCAACGCCGAAGAATTATAAACTTGTTACAAAAGATAAACCAGCCGTCAGAAGGAAGGCAAAATTTCACAAGAATGCTAGAAAGAAATTGGTATTTTAGTGATCTAAAGTTTAGCTTTTATATTTTATGAATCGTTCCGCCTGTCTTATTTTTAATCCAGTTGCGGGTCAGGGAGACCCAGATATAGAACTGGCAGAAATTCGAGCAATATTAGAGCCAGATATTGATCTAGATATTCATCTCACAACTCAAGAAATTGATGCAGATCAACTAGCTTATGCAGCCGTAGAGCGAGGGGTAGATACAATCATTGCTTCGGGGGGAGATGGGACTCTCTCAGCAGCGGCGGCGGCTTTAGTAGGTACTGATATTTCATTTGGCATCATTTCCAGAGGAACAGCAAACGCTTTTGCTACAGCTTTGGGAATTCCTGACACGATCGCAGGTGCGTGTGAAACAATTTTGCAGGGAGGAACCCGTCATGTAGACGTAGCCTATTGCAACGATCGCCCAATGGTACTCTTGGCAGGTATTGGCTTTGAAGCTGAAACTGTAGAATTGGCAGACCGAGATGCCAAAAATCGCTTTGGAATGATGGCCTACGTTTTCGCTGGAATTCAGCAACTGAGAAACTTACATAAATTTGATGTTGAAATTGAAACAGAAGACAGGATTATTAAAACTAGTGCTTGTGCAGTCACAGTCGCAAATGCCGCGCCTCCCACTTCAGTCTTAGCTCAGGGGCCAGCAGGTTTGGTTTATGATGATGGCTTACTAGATTTAACGATTGTAGCTCCAGCCAACAAAGCAGGAGCGATCGCTGCTACATTCCATCTATTCCAAACGGCTTCTACAGGTAACGCCGTAGAACGGGATGATATTGGCTTTCTGCGAGCCAAACAATTTAAAATTACAACTGAGCCACCGCAAAAGGTTGTTCTAGATGGTGAAATAGTCGGCACAACACCAGTAGAAATTAAGTGCATACCAGGTGGGTTGAAGATTTTTGTGCCATTAGTAGAAGAAGTTGAGCCTACTGAAAAACTAGAAGGACTCCCTAATTTGACTATTGAGATGAAAGATACGGTAGAAGAGTAAGGGAATTGGGAATGGGGAATGGGGAATGGGAAAGAGGACTTGGGGACAAGGAGAACTGGGGACAAGGGGAAAGACTTGTTGTAAGTTCTAAACTTTTGTCACCTTGTCCCCTTGTCCCCCT
>NZ_JAAGOG010000165.1:0-18292 GCF_010747425.1 Nostoc sp. UIC 10630 | reverse complement strand
CCCTCCCCCCTCACCCCTAACTTGCAAGAAGTGATGCTGGGGTATTCTGACAGCAATAAAGACTCTGGTTTTTTAAGCAGCAACTGGGAGATTCATAAAGCCCAAAAATCACTGCAACAAATAGCAGAAGAATACGATCTAAATTTGCGGATTTTCCACGGACGCGGCGGTTCTGTAGGGCGAGGTGGTGGCCCTGCTTACGAGGCAATTTTGGCTCAACCGGGTCATAGTATCAATGGGCGAATCAAGATTACCGAACAAGGAGAAGTTTTGGCTTCTAAATACTCCTTGTTGGACTTGGCTTTGTACCACATGGAAACCATCACCACTGCTGTGATTCAAGCGAGTCTACTGCGGACAGGGTTTGATGATATTGAACCCTGGAATGAGATTATGGAAGAATTAGCAGCGCGATCGCGGCAACATTATCGGGCTTTAATTTACGAACAGCCTGATTTTGTTGACTTTTTCCACCAAGTAACCCCCATTGAAGAAATTAGCCAGCTACAAATTAGTTCTCGTCCAGCCCGTCGCCCATCTGGTAAGAAAGATTTAAGCAGTCTGCGAGCTATTCCTTGGGTATTTAGCTGGACGCAAACCCGCTTTTTGCTTCCTTCCTGGTACGGTGTTGGCACAGCTTTACAAGAGTTTTTGAACGCAGAACCAGAAGAACACTTGAAATTAATGCGCTACTTTTACGTTAAGTGGCCCTTTTTCAAGATGGTGATTTCTAAAGCCGAGATGACTTTGGCAAAAGTAGATATGCAAATGGCACATCACTACGTTCAAGAATTGTCACAATCAGAAGACCAAGTTCGTTTTGCCAAGGTTTTTGACCAAATTGCCAGCGAGTTCTATCTCACAAGAGATTTGGTGTTAAAAATCACCGATCACAATCAACTGTTAGATGGCGATCCTGTCTTGCAACGATCTGTGCAGTTACGCAATGGCACAATTGTCCCCTTGGGATTTATCCAAGTTTCCCTGCTCAAGCGCCTACGCCAGTCTATGAATACTAATGCCACTTCTGGAGTCATCCATTCTCGTTACAGCAAAGGCGAGTTACTGCGAGGTGCATTGTTAACTATTAATGGAATTGCAGCCGGAATGAGAAATACAGGTTGATTGGGAATGGGAAATGGGGAATGGGGAATGGGGAATGGGAATAAGGAACTAATGACCAATGACCAATGACTAATGACAAAAAACAGGATTTTAATTTGCACTTTTTTGGCGCTATTATCAGGTTTTTTTGGTGCTTACACTAGTGGGCAAATCACCATAATGCTGCATAGCCAAAAATGTCAAAACCAATCTTGGGGTTTCCAGGTGATGTGCAACGCTTGGATGACACCAGGAGCAATATGGCAAGGTAGCACAACAGGACTATGGACAGGAACGATTTTAGGAGCGTTTGTTGGGGGTTTGATAACGCGACAAGCTCGTGATTAATCTGTTGACTACTCAATTAAACGTGAGTTAGACGAACCTCTCCCTGCTTTGAACTAAAGTTCAAGTCTTCCCTCTCCGAATCGGAGAGGGAAGGTTTTGCCTAGTAAAACCAGGGAGCAATCCTTTTTGGATAAACTCAATAATCTCTCTTTTGATATGGGGAAAGGTTACTGGGGTTGGGTAAAAGTAAATTCAAGCCCTTTTCCCCTTCCCCTTTCCCCCTTAACCAAAAAGTATTGAACCAGGGAGAGGTTTTTTGATTCAGACAATTGCAATTAACCCTCAGCAGGAGAAAGGTGTCAGCAAGGCTGGTAAAATCTACCCATAGCAAAGAAGAGCAAATCAAATCACTATGCCTACCGAAACTAACCCAGGGAATCAAACTACCACGGGTGCTGATGCTATTGATGAAGCGATCGCACAGGGAATTGATTTTGATGGTTCTCCCATTCCGCCTGCCAAATTAGAACTCTATGGTAAAGTCATGGCGCTAGAAGGCAATAGACAGCGCAGTGGCGTATCTAATACTATGCGATCGCGCATTGTGCGAATTGGTGCAAAACACATTCCCCAAGCAGAACTTGACCAATTACTTGTAGATGCTGGTTTCACACCCCTAAAAGAAAAAGAAATTGCCTTTTTTTATAGCGGTAAATAAATATAGCCAGGGCACATAAAATTTACGTCTACACAAACTCTCCTCCGCCTCCGCAAACTAAGAGAAAATTAAGGTTTTGTTTTAATCCACGGAGGTGGGTTTAGTCTGTGTAGACGAGGTTTTTAAACGCTCGTTTAACGTTAAATTGATTGCCGATTTTTAAATATCCGTTTGTCAGTAGAGTCAATCCAAAGTCCAAAATCTAAAATCTATTTACCTCACACCTCCCAAATTGCCATCGATATTTTGGCTTCTTGAATGTTTTCCTAATCTCGTCAAAAAGTGTATCTTCAGCAAGATATTGTCAATTTTCACTTGCGTTTGAATTGGCACACAGTTATATCTACTTAAGTAACAGCTGAAACACTTGGAGAACACATGTCAGGAACTATGCCAAATTCAGAAATGTTATGTCGAGTTCTCGGCAGTACAGGAGAGAAAGTTTCTGCGATTGGATTGGGTGGTTGGCACATCGGCTTGAAACACGTTGATGAGCAACTGGGTATCCGAATAGTGAGAACAGCGATTGATCGCGGCATCACCTTTATGGATAACAGTTGGGATTACAACGGTGGAATCAGCGAGATTCGTATGGGAAAAGCGCTGCGCGATCGCTACCGCGATAAAGTTTTCCTGATGACGAAAATCGATGGTCGCTCAAAAAAAGCAGCAGCACAGCAGCTAGACGAATCGCTCCAACGCCTGCAAGTTGATTGCATCGATCTCGTTCAGCACCACGAAATTCTTCGATACGAAGACCCAAATCGAATTTTTGACGAAGAAGGGGCAAATGCTGCCTTAATTGAGGCAAAAGCAGCTGGCAAACTCCGATACATTGGTTTCACTGGACACAAAGATCCATATATTCATCTGCATACATTGGAAGTTGCAGCCACTTACGGGTTTAAATTTGATACAGTCCAAATGCCGCTTAATGTAATGGATGCCCACTATCGGAGCTTTGCGAAGCTGGTTGTGCCTGAACTGGTAAAACAAAACATCGGCATTCTGGGAATGAAAAGCATGGCAAACGGTATTCTTCTACGGTCAAATACTGTAACGCCAATTGAGTGTTTACACTATGCTTTGAATCTGCCCACATCGGTTGTGATTACCGGAATTGACAGTATGGAGATTCTAGAGCAAGCTTTTGAAGCAGTGCGGACTTTCCAGCCAATGAACGACGAGCAAGTGCGATCGCTCTTAGCAAAAACAGCAGAAGCAGGAGCGCGTGGCGAATTTGAGCCTTTCAAAACTTCATCAATCTTTGATAGCACTGCCCAAAACCCAGATTGGCTAGGAGAAGAACCACAGCGCCTCCAGCAATTGATGTCAGCATGATGCTTTTTTAAAACTTTTTAGACTGTAATTGCGATCGCAAACTTTTGCCCAAGCGCGATCGCCCATATCTAAAATCTGTGTTTGATTAGCAGCAAAAAAATTTTATTCAAAATTCAATCTATCAAAATAGTGAATTCTTTTCATAACTAATGATGTAAGAACTTCTATCTAGGGATCGATATGGTGAATCAGCTAAATAAAGTAGATTTAGTATACTAAATCACATGAGATTGTATTGTATGAAATCAAATTATTTTACAAAACAGCTTTCCACCGTAAAACGCTGGATGGCTACCACACTGTTTTGTATGTTAGCGATCGCTTTCGTTTGGCAAGGTGCATTTTTCTCAAACACTTCAGCAATGGCTGATCCTGCTGGAACCTTGATCGCATCAAAAGACGCAGGCGATAAAGTTCAAGAAAAAACCAGTAAAGATGCTGGACGAGCTAAAAATTTCATCGACGATACGGCAGATAAAGTTAAGGATGCTGCCAAGAGTAATGCCAATAAAGTTGACCAAGCAACAGACGGTGGTAGTTTTGCTGAACGCAAAGCAAAAAGAGATGCGGCTACAATTCAGAAAAGAGCAAACGAAGATGCATCTCGGACTAAAGAAGCAGTAGACAACACAAAGAATGTTGTTGAGCGCACTGTTGATAATATCAAGGATGCTTTTGGCAAATAGTAATCCTATTTGATAAATGCTTAGATCCCTGACTTCTTTGAGAAGTCGGGGATCTTTTTTTTGTTTACAAAGATTATTTCACCTAGATAAACTAGCGATCGCAGATAAAATTAGCTGCTATAGAACTTATATTTGATTTTTGAAAAAACTCCGTCCGTATAACTTAAAAAGCCTTTTTTACCTATTGCCTCTTGCCTGCCTATCGCACTGCGCTTCGCGCACCACGCAAGTAAGTATGGCTATGCCAACAGATTCCTATATTACTGAACAAGAAAAAAATAATTGTTAAATGTTTGCTAGCAATTAGACTGATCGTATATCTGGAAAACAAGATATTTAACTTTCTTTTTTAATCCCTTAAAAAGGCAAAAGCAAGCGAACGATTTAAGGAATTTCCGCAATACACTTTTGAAAGCTTGACTTTCTATACAAACCATGTAGTCTATTTAAGTGGCATTACTTATTGACAAATGTGCTATGGCTTTATGTAATTGCAACCTAATTTTGACAATTTGTTAATGGTTAACAAATTTTCCACCATTATTAATTACGAAGTTATACTTTCCGCTACAACTTAGTAACAATGTAAGAGTGTGATTATGTGGACAACCCTACCGTGGGAAAATCAAAATACTGAAAAAGTGAAATTAGAGAGGAAAACACTATAATATGCACTTGAGCGAAATCACCCATCCTAATCAGTTGCACGGTTTATCTGTTCGCCAACTGCAACAGATTGCCCGTCAGATTCGAGATAAGCATCTCCAAACCGTAGCAGTTAATGGTGGACACTTGGGGCCAGGGTTGGGTGTTGTAGAATTAACACTAGGACTTTACCAAACACTGGATTTAGATCGGGATAAAGTGATTTGGGATGTAGGACACCAAGCTTATCCCCACAAACTTCTTACAGGACGTTACGATCGCTTCCACACCCTCAGACAAAAGGACGGAGTTGCAGGTTATCTCAAACTCTGCGAAAACAAATTTGATCACTTTGGCGCTGGACATGCTTCTACAAGTATTTCAGCAGCATTAGGCATGGCTTTAGCGCGAGACTTGAAAGGCGAAAAATTTAAAGCCGTCGCTGTTATTGGGGATGGGGCACTGACTGGAGGTATGGCATTAGAAGCCATCAACCATGCGGGACACATGCCGAAAACTAACCTGTTGGTTGTTCTCAACGACAACGACATGTCTATATCTCGCAACGTCGGCGCGATTCCCCGCTATCTCAACAAAATGCGCCTCAGCCAACCGGTGCAATTTATTAAAGATAATCTTGAGGAACAATTTAAGCAAATTCCCTTCGTGGGTGAATCTCTGTCTCCCGAACTAGGACGCATCAAAGAAGGTATGAAACGTTTGGCTGTTCCCAAGGTAGGGGCAGTGTTTGAAGAACTTGGCTTTACCTACATTGGGCCAGTAGATGGGCATAATCTCGAAGAATTGATTGCCACCTTCCAACAGGCACATCAGATACAAGGCCCTGTTTTAGTACATGTGGCAACAGTGAAAGGCAAAGGCTATGAAATTGCTGAACTAGATCAAGTTGGCTACCACGCCCAAAGCCCCTTTAACGTTGCAACTGGCAAAGCTATTCCTTCTAATAAACCCAAACCCCCAGCTTATGCCAAAGTCTTTTCTCACACTCTGGTAAAACTTGCCGAACAAAACCCCAAAATCGTTGGGATTACTGCGGCTATGGCAACGGGGACAGGCTTAGATAAACTTCAAGCCAAACTGCCCAATCAATATGTTGATGTCGGCATTGCTGAACAACATGCAATCACTTTAGCAGCAGGACTTGCAACTCAAGGAATGCGCCCCATAGCTGCCATTTATTCTACCTTCCTGCAACGCGCTTATGACCAGATAATTCACGATGTCTGCATCCAAAATCTGCCAGTATTCTTCTGCTTAGATAGGGCAGGAATTGTTGGATCTGATGGCCCCACCCACCAAGGTATGTATGACATCGCTTATCTGCGTTGTATCCCCAACATCGTCATCATGGCACCCAAAGATGAAGCAGAACTGCAACGCATGGTAGTAACTGGTGTTGAACATACCAGTGGCCCCATCGCTATGCGCTACCCTCGTGGCAATGGCTACGGCGTTCCCCTGATGGAGGAAGGTTGGGAACCTTTGGAAATCGGCAAAGGCGAAATTCTCCGCACTGGCGATGACGTGTTAATCGTTGCTTATGGCACAATGGTTTATCCAGGGATGCAAGCTGCCGAAATTCTCAGCGAACATGGGATTGAGGCAACTGTGATCAATGCGCGTTTCGTTAAGCCTTTGGATACCGAGTTGATTTTGCCTTTAGCTAAAAAAATCGGCCGCGTCATCACCTTAGAAGAAGGGTGTGTGATGGGTGGCTTTGGTTCTGCGATCGCAGAAGCCTTAATGGATGCAGATATTCTAGTTCCTGTCAAGCGATTCGGTGTACCAGATGTGTTAGTAGATCATGCTGAACCTAATGAATCTAAAACAGAACTAGGTTTAACTAGTCATCAAATAGCAGAAAGAGTTTTGCAAGCTTTCTTTAAGCAGCAAGTATCTGCTGTGGTTTAGTTAATTCTTAGTAGAATGAATCGCCCACACCTGAGTCACAAGTGTGGGCGATCGCTAGATTGAATTTAGGAAAACTTTCCTACTTAACTAAGTTAAGTGGGCGTAAATAATTATCGTTGGGATAAGGCAATAGGCAATCTTGCCATAGGTATAAGGGTTTTAGCCTAGTTCATTTTTCTTTTGCCAAAGGCATCTCCTAATCGTGGAATGACCAGAAATTTAGCAGTATATCTTTGAGTCACGCAGATAGCAGCGTTTCAAACTTGACATAAAATTTTAGATTGAATATATATTTTGATGTGACTGATGTAACTTTTATATAGAGTTCAACCAACGTTTCGCTATTAAAATGGCATGCTTGTATAAATAAAGGCAAGTAACAAATTAACTCAGAAAAAAATTTGTTAATTAGCTCAAAATCTCTGTTTATGAGGTTAAGCTGTAGCCAATGTTGAGTAACTTGCTTGCACGGTTGTACCCGTAAGTAAAAAGCACTTAGACCAAAAAAAGTCCTAAATATTACTAATTATCCCAATAAAATTTTTGTTTTTTGTACACGTAGAATTAAATAATATTGTCATAATTTCGGACAAAGAATAAGTATACTTGGCAACTATATAATTTAGACAATTTGGGTTTGAGACAACTTAATGCTGGAATTCTTGAAAAGCCTTTTTGCTTACAAACAGTTTATTCCCCACGGTCATTGCTATCTTTGGAAATCAGAATTAGTGGGGTTGCATGTTGTATCCGACAGTTTAATTGCACTTGCTTATTATTCCATTCCGATCGCGCTAGTTTATTTTGTCCGCAAACGCCAAGACTTTCCTTTCAAGTGGATATTTCTGCTATTTGCAACATTCATTATTACTTGTGGTACTACCCACCTGATGGACATTTGGACGCTATGGTATCCAACTTATTGGTTGAGTGGGTGCATCAAAGCTATTACAGCCATAGTTTCACTGTATACAGCTTCTGAACTTATACCTTTGATACCAAAAGCACTTGCTCTCCCCAGTTCTGCACAACTGGAGGCAGCCAATCGAGAATTGGAACGGGAAATCAGCATACGCAAACAGGCAGAACTTGCACTACAAGAGCGTGAAGCTATGTTGCGGCGAATTAGCGATAATCTGCCCAATGGGGCAATTTATAAGGTAATTCGTGAAGTGGATGGTAGCGATCGCTTTGACTATATAAGCGCGGGGATTGAAAGACTGATGGAAGTCAGAGTAGAAGACGTACTGAAAGATTCAAGTTTGCTCTATCGCCAGTTTATCCCAGAGGACGCAGCACTCCTGTTGGCAGCAATCAAGAAATCGCGGCGGAATCTCTCAGTGCTTGATATACAACTGCGAATCCAAACGCCCAGCGCTCAACTTAAATGGCTCCATTTTCGTTCTACGCCACGCCAGTTGCAAGATGGTAGTCCGGTTTGGGATGGGCTGGTGGTGGATGTCACTGACCTCAAACGTGCTGAAGAAACACTACGCAAGAGTAAAACCTTATTAGAAGAATCTCAGCGAGTTGCTCGCCTGGGTAATTGGGAGTTTGATCTTGCCACTAGCAAAATTACTTGGTCAAAGCAGCTTTTCGACCTCTTTAATCGTGATCCAGCCCAATCAGAGCCAAACTACCAGGAAAATCTGCAACTGTACTGGGCAGAAGACGCAGGAAAATTAGCCCAAGCTACTGAGCGGGCAATGTCAACTGGCGAATCTTACAAACTCATTCTGCGCGCATCTCCAATTTACGGGTCTACTATTTATATTGAGGGGATTGGACATGCAGAATTCAACGCGGATGGAAAAGTAATTCGCCTTTATGGGACTGCCCAAGATGTTACAGAACGGCAAGCCGCACTCAACAAACGCAAACAAGCCGAGGAAGAACTCCGACGCAGTGAAACGCTGCTAGCTACTGCTCAAAAGATTTCCCATCTGGGCAGTTGGGAATGGCACTTAGGGTCTGAGAAACAAATTTGGTCAGCCGAAACCTTCCGCATTTTCGGTCTAAATCCTGCTGAATCAGTACCGACGCAGGCTACATTTCTCCAAATGCTTCACCCAGAAGACCGACCAGTGTTGCAGAGGCATTTACTCCAAGCGATCGCCAATGGCAACCCTTTCAATCTTGAATATCGCATTGTCCGACCTGATGGCTCATTGCGCTACCTGGAATCAAGAGCAGAGGTAGCTTATGATACTCAAGGTAAGACCATTAGACTGTATGGAGCTATTCTAGATATTACAGAACGTAAAGAAAGCGAGTTAGAAATCAGCAAAAACCGCGATTTGCTAGAAGCTGTCTTTAACGAATCCGCTGATGCGCTCTTTTTGGTAGATACAGAAACGTTACTGACCATTGACTGTAATAATCGTGCAGTAGAACTATTTGCAGCTTCAAGCAAAGCTGAACTCATTGGTATTGAAGGTCATACTTTACAAAAAGAGCAGTTTACTTCTGATGAACTAACCAGCATTGTCGAAGAAATTAACCAGCAAAGGTTGTGGAGTCATGAAATTGAATACTTCACCAAGCAGGGCAATTGCTTTTGGGGAAACATAGCAATCAAACAAATTGGGGTTGCTGACCGAGTGATGAATTTGTTACGAGTTACGGATATCAGCCCCAAGAAGCGGATCGAAGAAAAACGCCAACGAGCAGAAGTAGCCTTAGCCAAAAGTGAAGAACAACTCAGGCTGACGATGGAATTTAACCATATCGGTAGTTGGGCTTGGAATTTGCTTGATGGGGCAGTCATCTGGAACGACAACCACTTTCGCTTGTTAGGGTTAGAACCAGAAACATCATCAGCTAAATACCAGGTATGGCGCAATGCTATTCATCCAGAGGATGTTGAGCGAGTTGAACAGGCTCTATTCAACGCCACAACTCAGAATACTAATTATGAAGCTGAATATCGAGTGATTCATCCTGATGGCAAAGTGCGCTGGTTGGTTGGAAAAGGACGCAGTATTTACAACGAAGCAGGTAAACCTGTGCGGATGTTGGGTGTGGTGATTGATATTAGCGATCGCAAGCAAGCAGAAATTGCTCTGAAAGAAAGTGAGATTCGCTACCGTGCCATTGTCGAAGATCAGACTGAACTCATTGCCCGATATTTACCAGACGGTACACTTACGTTTGTCAACCAAGCTTATGCAGTTTATTTTGGACAATCGCCAGAGGAAATGATCGGCAGCCGCTATCAACCTATTATCTTTGAGGAAGATCGGGAGCGAGTTGTTCAATTAGTCGCTTCAATTAGTGTCGATAATCCTGTTGCGATCATTGAGAATCGCGTCGTTGTGGCAAATAAAGTGCGTTGGACTCAGTGGCATAACCGAATGCTGTTTGACGAGCAAGGATGCTTTATCGAATTTCAATCAGTGGGACGCGATATCACAGCCCTGAAGCAAATTGAAGAAACACTTTTTCAAGAAAAAGAATTAGCTCAGGTGACGTTGCAATCGATTGGAGATGCAGTTATTACCACAGATGCGTTTAGCAGGATTCAATACCTCAATCCCATTGCAGAATCTCTGCTCGGATATAGTGAAGCATCTGCACAAGGGTTGCCGTTAAAAGAAGTCTTGAGAATTGTGCATGAAACGACACGGGAGGTAGTTCAGAACCCAATTGAGCAAGCGTTAAAAGAAAATCGAATTGTGAGTTTAGCAAACCATACCGTCTTAATTACTGAGAACGATCAAGAGATTGCAATTCAAGATTCCGCCGCGCCCATTCGCAATCGTGAGGGAGAAGTTATTGGCGCGGTTATGGTGTTTCATGACGTGACTCAGAACCGCTTGCTTTCGCGTCAGCTATCCTGGCAGGCAAGCCATGATGCCTTAACCGGATTGGTGAATCGCCAGGAGTTTGAGCGGCGGGTTGAACAAGCATTGCACCTTGCTTCTTTAGACTACCAGGTTTATGGGTTGTGCTATTTGGATCTCGATCACTTCAAAATCGTAAATGATACCTGTGGTCATGTGGCTGGAGACGAATTACTGCGTCAAATTACTGTCTTATTGCAGGAGAAGATTCGGAAAACTGACACACTCGCACGCTTAGGCGGCGATGAATTTGGCGTATTACTCACTCAGTGTACATTAGAGGAAGCTTTACGAGTTGCCAACAATCTGCTTTCATGTGTTCAAGAGTTCCGGTTTGTTTGGCAAGAGCAGGTATTCTCAATTGGAGTAAGTATTGGCTTGGTCGATATCGACACGAATAGCAAGAGCCTTGCAGAGATTATCAGCACGGCTGACGCGGCTTGCTATACCGCCAAGAACCGCGGGCGGAATCGCGTGTACGTTGCTCAGACTGACGACCAGGAGCGACTGCAACAGCGCGGTCAGATGCAGTGGGCCAGCCGTATTTCTCAGGCTTTGGAAAGTGATTGGTTTTGTCTTTATGTTCAAAGGATTGCCGCTATTACCCCGACAGAGCAAAACGGCGACTATTATGAAGTGCTGCTACGGCTTCGGGATGAGCAGGGAAAATTAGTGCTGCCGATGGCATTTATTCCAGCAGCAGAACGCTACAACTTGATGCACCTGATCGATCGGTGGGTGATTCGGACTCTGTTCAGTAATTGGACAAGGGTCGTTGACAATAAAAAAAGCATCTATGCAATTAACCTTTCTGGTTCTAGCATCAACGACGATCTGTTCATTGACTTTCTGTATGAGCAGTTTACCCTATACCCCATCTCACCCCAGTGCATTTGCTTTGAAATTACCGAGACCGTGGCGATCGCCAATCTGCTCAAAGCCAGGCAGTTCATTCAAAAACTTCAACGGATGGGCTGTCGCTTCGCATTGGACGATTTTGGGGCAGGGATGTCGTCCTTTGCCTATCTCAAGTCTCTGCCTGTAGATTACCTCAAAATTGATGGCAGTTTTATTCGTAACATTGTCGAGAATCCTGTGGATAATGCGATCGTGACAGCAATCACGCGTATTAGCAGTGTCATGGGTATTCAGACGATTGCTGAGTTTGTGGAGAATGACGCTATTTTAGAGCGAATTACGGCACTAGGAATTGATTACGCACAGGGATATGGCATTGCAGTACCTCGCCCATTGGGGAAAATATAGCCTATTCCCGTAGCTGCTTCTCTTCCTTAGATTGGCTATAGTTTTAAAACACGCCCTAGTTAAAGTCACTTTAAGTCAAGCCTCGAAATCACAGCATTTTGTCATTGCTTAAAAAATCAGACAGTTGGTTCCTGGTATTTGACTCCTCGTTTTTGATGACGGTCATTAGCAACAATAGGATAAACAATGCTGCGTAACCGATTGATCGCACCGACAGGACGATGCACTGCTAGACCATTCCCAGGAGAAAAACTGAGATTTTCTCCAAAGTCATTTTCTTGGGGAGAATTAACCTTTTGATGCTTAATTGTTAAGCGGCCAACTGTAAAGAAAGGTGATTCCTCTTCATTCCAAACAATGGTTGTATCATCAATAGACATCTCTGGGCTGGTTTGAAATTGGATTTGAAAGTCCCAATAGTACTCAGCATCAGGCTTTGCTAAAGCTTGAATGATATCCTCTCGGTAGTAGTTGTCCTCTGAACCTGATGCTTTGGCTTTTCTTAGCTCACTTTCTGATCTCGACTCAAAAGGAAGTTGTTGATGAGGTGATTGACTGGAAACCGGAGTAAATCCATATTTAATTACAGCTGGATATTCCACAGGAACTCGACCTGGTTGAGATGGATCAAAACCAGATTTGAGTCCTACAGAAAACGCTGAAGCACTCCAATAACGTTCTTTAAGTAAACTCTTGGGAAAACGTTTGAAACTAGTTTGTAAAAGAGTGGATTCGTAGGGATGCAACTTTAGCCAAAAAAGCACCAACAGCTTAAAAAGCGGAAACAGACCTGCTCGATAAACCGTCAAAAAGAAGCTGTGGAAGTCTTTGATGGTTCTAACAAAAAAGAATTCGGTATTGTGGGTAATAATATCTTGAGTTTTTAACTCGTGACTTTGCGATAGTCGTTCTCCTTCTACGCCGATCACTTTTACGGCCATGGAGCGCGTATCTCCTTCATAGTCATTCTTGACTGAAAACGCACCATTGGCAAATCGTAACCAAACTGGATATTGTTTTGGTGTGGCAAATAAACCTTGTTTGAGGGAAATGGCAGAAAGTTCCGCTTCAGATAATGAGGTGCGTTTGCTCAATTCCTGCTTAATTGCGGCTTCATCAAAGTCAAAGATTTCTAGAGTTCCTTGAACAGCAGCGTGGGTTTTAGAATGGGTATCTCTTTTTGCAGTTTTTTTCTTCTTACCTCCGTAAAGATTTTCCATGTTCTTTTTGACTAACTCACTCATGAGATCGCAATATTTGAGTTCGTCTTTTTCGGGATATTCGGTAAAAAGCTTCATTTTTTTTACAGGTAGATTTAATAATATGGCGATCGCTAATTTGCGAAAGCGATCGCACTCAAAGCTGATGTAGAATCTTGCAATCTCTTTAAAGGTCAAAAGTAACTTTATACTTCTTACCTGATGGAGGAACGTTGCGATTCACTAAATCTGAGACTGTGTTGGTATTCTGAAGAATTTCCCAACCCACAGGAGAAAAAGTTTCTTTATTGAAGATATTGGGTGATAGTAAAGGATTGGTTAGTGCCTGAGAGAAGGCATCAATCCCAATTAAGCGTGCTACTAAAGCAGGGATAGTTGAATTCTCGCGTCCATCTTCGGCATAAAGCCCCACAAAGAACTCAATCTTATCAACATGACCATATAATTCTTTGAGTTTTTGTTGAGCAAATTCATTGCCAGTAACTTGCTCAAATCTAGTCACTCTGGGGAAACCACACAATTCCCGATAATCGTTGTAGCTTGCCAATTGCAGTTGTCGTCCCAGTCTGATTGAGGGTAACTCGGTTAATTCCACCAATATATCAGGGGTATTGAATAAACCAATTTTTGTACCTGGTTGAGAACAAGTTTCTTCCATCAATGCCCCCAAACCTTGGTCAATAAACATCTTATTGTTCCAAAGAGATGTAACAATATGCGTTGGTTTACCGTTATAGTTAAACGTTTCTGGAATCGCACTATGCCAGCGATAAACAAAGTCAAACTCAATTGCCATATAGTTGGGACGATGCCAACTTTCCTTTGTAAAAGCTTCTGGATCGGCAAACAACTTAAAGTGATAAGGAGTGATGTGGTTAATGTACTCTTCCATGATGATTTTTAAAATAATCGCCATGAGAATATTTCTCGATGTTTGGAAGAGGCGTTCATCATCCCAATCTGGATAATTGCGTGCTAATTCATCACAAAGACGATTATGTTCCCGGAAACATAGAGTATTGAGCATTACATAGCCAATTTGTACGTTTGCTCGTTCTACTCCCATCGCAAACATATATTGTTTTTTGTCTACGTGCTGTCTTTTTTCATCATTAATGGGTTCATAAAGTCCCTCAAATTCAGGTTTAACCTTATCCTGTGCTGGATCGGCATAATAGAATAAAGGATATTCTTCTTCTACACCATCTTGGCGTTTGAGTTTCTGAGTCTTTAATTTACCTCCTTGAAAACTTCTTAAAAGATGTGTTTGTTTTCTGGTTAAACCATAAACATTACACAAATCAATTTCATGGTTGGAAGTATTTTTTAGTTTATTGTAGTGATTAAGGCGAAGAAAGCTATCTGTAAACCACTGCACCCAATAGGGAAACAGCATGGTTGATTTGCCAGAATAAATAGTTTTACCGTCTCTTTTACGGAATAAAATAGCTAAGTCTTCAACTTTGGGTAGATTACCCTCAGCGTTTAACTTGGGATCGGGTGGTAGATGCCTTCCTGTATAAGTGCGATCGTTGAGAGATTCCCAGGAAGTATAAGTATCAGTTTTCTTAGGAATATTAGTATCAGGAATATGCTCATCCAGAGTCATCATGCTGTAGGGATTAGGACGAGTTGGAATTTTATAGATGAGACTGTTAAGCAGAGTTTTATTAACTTTACGTGCAATAGATTTGTTACTTTGGAGAAGTTTCCAAATCGGCTTAAAGTTTGTTAAAACTAATGTTTGAAGTTTGTTACCTAACCCGTCTTTGGATGTATCTCTTTTTCCAGCCATAATTATTTCTTCCTTCTGTTTTCCAATTCTGTATTCGATGCAGTCTAAATTTATCTACTTTGATTACTCAAATTAATTCGACTTATTTCAGCTTGGAAATAATCTTTTGTAGATTTTTAGGTCGATAGTCTTTGCGATTTTTCAAACGGTTAATTGTGCTTTCATGAAGGTCTTCAATGACATCGCTGACCTCACGAAACTTGATTCCTGCTAATTTAAAGAATCCAGCGTCGTTTTTAAAGTTACATTCATAATTGGGGTTAATACCTGTAGGAATCACACTTATATCGAAGTCAAGCCCCAATTGCATCTCACCAATGGAATCAATCATCCACTGTAAGGCAGCATCTGATAACCCACTATGTTCTTCAGTTCCACCACCAACGCAGCCGTGTCCACCAGGGAACCACTTTTGAATCACTCTTTGATTTTCAGCATCAGGATGCTTTTTCATGGGCGTGACATCAAAGACTTCACGAATTTCGTCGATCGCCACCGCGTGCAAGGCATTCTGAACACATTTGTTTAAAGTAGTGTCATGGAATCTGTAACGCTTATTCAGTTGCTCGTTCAACTTGCTAAAAGCGGGTATCCCAGGAATACCAAGGGCCCCAACGGTGTCAAAACAACCTAGCAAGGAGATAGGAACGCGATCGCCGTAAGCTTGACGGTATTCCACAGCTTCCTGATCTTTTGGTTTAACACCTCGTTTACGGTAAAGCTCATAAGCTTCATGGGCTTTGGTGACATGGGGACGGTCTAGAAGACCGGAGCAATAGATCATCCCCGCTAAACTTCTAACTGTGTAAGCACCACGACTGAAACCGAACAGATAGATTTCGTCACCAGGAACATAGTTGAGGCTCAGAAATCGGTAGCCATCTTCTATATTTCTATCGATTCCTAGTCCGGTAGCTCCCCCTAAAACCTTTTGACCCTCGGCTCCAACCCCCTCGTCATAAAATACGATTTGTGCAACCCCGTCACTAGCCATCGGTTTTACCGATTGAGCTAACTTAACCACATTGCTAGGGTAAGCACTTGTTAATTGTTGCCAGGTTCCATCACAGCAAATAACAAGACGTTTCATAGTTTTATTTCAAATCCTTTGAGGAATTAGATCAACTTTTTATTAAAATGTGACTTTTGCATAAAGTTAGGGCAAAAGCATTTTTGATATTAACTATATATTTAGTTTTTTAAATGCTTTAGCGAAATATACTCTCACTTTTATAATGAGAATGCAAGGACAGTTAAGACAGTTAAGGAAGAAATTAATTAAATAAATATTAAGTAATTATCTATGCCGCAAAATCATCAAAAAACTAAAAATATTTAATAATTGAATTTTAGTTTTTAAAATGAAATCATCAAGGTGCATTAAAGTAAAAAATATTGCTTAAGTAATTCGGCGAGAAAATTCAATGTATATGAATAAATATAAATTGTCTGTAGGGGAGACAGTTGCGTGGGCGGGTCTCCCCAATACGGTTCGGATAAGCATTTTTCACTTTCCTTGTGGTCTGGGTAAAGGGTAAGGGGTAAAGGGGAAAGGATGTATTCAAAACATGAGTCCCTTTCCCCTTTACCCTTTAACCGAACCGTATTGCGGGTCTCCCGACTTGAGCAAACTAGCGTCGTGTTATGCCATCTTAAATTCTTGACGATGCGTTGCGCTGCGCGACAACACACCCTACAGTTAAATTTCTTAACATAGCTTGAAATATTAGCGCCGACTTACTTATCCACTAACTACGTTTTTCTATGACACTTTCTACAAACCACGTTTATCCCGTTATTTGGCACAATGAATCGGTGTCACTAATTGACCAAACGCGCTTACCCAACGAATATACATTTGTGGAAATCCACCGCAGTGAAGATATGGCGCGCGCGATTAAAACTATGATTGTCCGAGGTGCGCCTGCAATTGGTGTAGCTGCGGCTTATGGAATGTATCTTGGCGCAAGGGAAATTGAAACTAGCGATCGCACCGAATTTTTGCAAAACTTAGATAAAGTTGCTCAGTTGTTGCGTTCTACTCGTCCGACGGCGGTAAATTTATTTTGGGCAATCAGCCGGATGATGAAAGTTGCCAAGAAAACGTTGGGAACTGTTGAAGACATTAAGCAAACCCTTTTCCAAACAGCCCAAGCAATCAACGTTGAAGATTTGCAAACCTGCCAAGCGATCGGCGACAATGGTTTGGCAGTTTTGCCCACTACTCCAGAAAAGCTGACGCTACTTACTCACTGCAACGCTGGGGCGCTAGCTACGGCTGGTTATGGTACAGCTTTAGGTGTCGTGCGTTCCGCTTGGAGGGAAGGACGTTTAGAGCGTTTATTTGCCGACGAAACCCGTCCCCGCTTACAAGGCGCAAAACTCACCACTTGGGAATGTGTGCAAGAAGGTATTCCAGTGACATTAATTACTGATAATATGGCAGCCCATTGTATGAAACAGGGTTTGATTCATGCTGTAGTTGTGGGTGCCGATCGCATTGCTGCTAATGGCGACACTGCTAATAAAATTGGTACATATAGTGTTGCGATCGCAGCTAAGGCACATAATATCCCCTTCTTTGTGGCTGCACCCCTTTCCACCGTTGATTTTGAATTGGCCGATGGCAGCAAAATTCCAATTGAAGAACGCGATCCAACAGAAATATATCAAGTCGGGGATACTATTCTCACACCTGAAGGTGTCGATTTTTACAACCCAGCTTTTGATGTGACTCCGGCTGAGTTGATTACAGCCATCATTACAGAGAATGGAGCGATCGCACCTGAGGAATTGGTGAAATTACAGCTAAAGCAATTACCGATTGACTTAAATCCGAATTAATGGAGAACTTGCGCCGAGTTCTCGATAACTCTAAATCCGAATAACGGAAACTTTATAGGGGATTGCCCCAAAAAAATCTCCGACTTTTTAGAAAAGCCGGGGATTTTGTTTTTTGACTACTTTAAAATCTAAGGGATCAAAATTTATCAGCAATTTTTTCAATAATTTTATCTAAACTTCATATTTTGACTAAATTCAATAAGCAAAATCCGCAATTACTTTTTCAAAAGAAGCTTTGACTTTCTCAAACCCCAGTTTGCTTTCTCATTTTGGTATTTTCCGCAAGTAAAATCAGCTTTGACTTTCTCAAACCCCAGTTTACTTTCTCATTTTGGTGTTTTCCGCAAGTAAAATCAGCTTTTGCTTTCTCAAACCCCAGTTTGCTTTCTCATTTTGGTGTTTTCCGCAAGTAAAATCAGCTTTTGCTTTCTCAAAATGCCATTTGACTTACTCAAACCCCAGTTCGCTTTCTGATTTCGGTGTTAAGTCAAATCACCCCCCTTAATCTCCCCTTGTAAAGGCTACGGTGTACAGACAAATCATCTGATCCCCCTAAATCCCCCTTAAAAAGGGGGACTTGAAGAAATTTCCCCCCTTTTTAAGGGGGGTTA
>NZ_JAAGOG010000164.1:0-18507 GCF_010747425.1 Nostoc sp. UIC 10630 | reverse complement strand
GCTCCCCCACTCCCACGCTGACTCAAAGCCAAATTGACAAGCAGGTAACTTATCTGGAATAGAGAAAATTATCTCGTCTGTGATTTCTTCTGGGAGTTGGCGACAAAAATCTAAGGCTTGTTCTAGGGTTTCGGAACCAAACCAGCTAATGGGGGCAATTTCTCCCCAACCGAGTTTACCTGATTCATCGGTGAGACGGAGAATAATACCTTCACGAATATCCCACTTACCGTGATTGGTGGTAAGCGATCGCAAAAATCTTCGCTGATATGGACGAAATTTAAATTGATAACGCATCAATTAATAATTGCTAAAGCATAAATCCCAGCCCGAACAGCAAGCAAGTCCAAAAATGCACGGCTACGGCGATAAATTTACAGTTGCTAACTTTGTCTGGCTGGTTGTGATTTTCTTGGACGTGGCGACATAATTTGACGGCAAAGGGTAAACTCACCCAACTCAGTAATGTCCAAGCTGGAGAAATTCCCAACAGCACAAACAGCAAGGTGAGGGGATAAATGCTACCAGTAAACCAAACAAGCAGTTGGGCCCCTTTTTGAGTTCCCAGACGGACGATAGGCGATCGCTTACCTGCGGCTATGTCATCCTTAACTTGGTGAAAATGTGAGCAAAACAAAATTAAGGTTGTGGCAATCCCAACAATCACTGAAACTGCTAAACTTGTCATTGACCAAGTTTGAGTTTGGCTGTAATAGGCTGCCTCCACTGCTAAAGGGCCAAAGGCAAAAAAGCAAAGAATCTCGCCTAAACCCTGATATCCTAAGCGAAAGGGAGGCCCTTGGTACATATAGCCCAAACCACAGCATAGTAGAATGATGGCGATGACAGTTAGGTCTTGTTGCCAAAATGCGATCGCTACTATGCCCAGCAACCCCAAACCTAAACACAAATTTCCTATCCAAAATATTAATGGCTTATTGCTAGTTAAATTCACCAGAGAATGGTGCTTATTTTGATCGATACCTGTTTCGGAATCAAAGACATCATTACTGATATTTTCCCAGGCAAGAATTAAAATTGCCGCAGCTACAAAAGTAGAAAATACTGCACCATTGAACATTTTAGTTTCGGCAAATGCGACTGCCGTTCCTACCCAAATAGGCATAATGGCAACGCTGTACATTGGCGGTTTAATCGCTGCCATCCATAACTTCGTGTTTGGATATAAAATTTGCTTGGTAGTCATCAGTTGTGATTAATTAAATTACCGGAATATTACTCACACTTTAGATTTTATGATTTAAAGAGACGCTAGATATGGGTGATATACAAACAATTGTCACTTTTACTATGGCTTGTTAACAAAAGTGTTGTTAACACTCACTCTCACATTGCATTCTTAGGCTAAAACTGTCTTATCATGGTCTAGGAACACCATGAACAAAGCAAATCCTACGCTGGTGAAATGGCAACTTAATATGTTACCTGTAAAAATACGACCACGATTAATTACACTTTAGGAAGTTAACTTAAAAAAAATTTACTATAGATCCATGACAGTTTCACCATGTCGTAGCAACTTGTTTGTAGAGCGCAAAGATTTATATCAATTTCTACTATCAGTCCAAGAAAAGTGCCTCCAAAATAATGGCAAGCAAATTGTCAGTATCTCTCAAGAGATCGATTTAGTTGATCCTTTACTTGTATTGGATCAACTTACACAAGCAAATGAAATAAATTTTTACTTTGAGGACAGAGCTAAAGGGGAAGCGATCGCAGCAATTGATTCTGTAGCAAAATTACAGATTGATGGTGCAGATCGTTTTACTCAAGCTGAATATTTTATCAAATCTTGTCTAAAAAATATAATTAATTTTGGTAACGCTAATCAACCTTTTTCTGGGCCTCACTTTTTTTCTTATTTCAGCTTTTTTGATAAAAATGCCCAGGTAGATTATCCATTTCCATCCGCTACCATTTTTCTTCCACGTTGGCAAGTAGCTGTGAAAAATCAGCGTTGTATATTAGTAACAAATATAATTATTAATGAAAATGCAAATATTCAAAGGTTGTTGGAGAATCTGCAACATAAAATTGAATTTATCCAATCTTTAGAATATTACTCTGCTAATATTGATTGCTTCCCAGCAACCTTTTATAAAAAATCTGTCACAAATGCTACTCAATTTAAACGTTCAGTAGTATCTGCTTTAGAAAAAATTCGGTCTAGTCATTTAAGCAAAATTGTATTAGCAGATATATTAGATGTAAAGTCAAGCAACCACTTTAGCCTAGTTAAATCATTAAATAATCTTAGACAAAATCATCCCAATTGTTATATTTTTTCTACAAGTAATGGAAAAGGACAAAATTTTATTGGTGCAAGTCCAGAAAGATTAATTAGTATTAATAATCAACAGTTAATCACTGATGCTTTAGCTGGTTCTGCACCACGAGGTAAAACCCCTGCTGAAGATGCAGCTAATGCCAATCGCTTACTAAATAGTGAAAAAGAAAAGCATGAACATTCACTAGTACTTAATTTTATAACTCAACGTCTATCTCAGCTAGGTTTATCACCTCAGATATTAGCACCCCGCCTACGACAATTATCTAACATCCAGCATTTATGGACACCTATAAGTGCGATAGTTCCTACTAACATCCATCCATTAAAGATTGTCGGACAATTGCATCCTACACCAGCCGTTGCGGGTGCATCACAAGATGTAGCTTGTGCCGAAATTCGTCGTTACGAAAGCTTTGAGAGAGGTTTATACGCTGCACCTCTAGGTTGGATAGATTCTCAGGGTAACTGTGAGTTTATTGTGGGAATTCGTTCAGCATTGATTGATGGCGATCGCGCGAGATTGTATGCTGGTGCTGGTATAGTTGCGGGATCTGATCCTGACAAGGAGTTTGCAGAGGTGCAACTTAAACTTCAGGCGTTACTGAAAGCGTTAGTTTAAAATTAATTACTAATCTTGTATGCCAGCTAAAGATGTTCATCATAATACCGATAATCATAAAAACTAAGTAGAATTATTTATATAGAAAGCCTCCTTTCTGAAAAGAAAGAAGGCTTTAATCGTACTTAAAACTCGCCAAATACAATTCAAAATGATTTTGTTTTGCACTTATTGCAGAGTTAAAAACTCATCTAAAAATCCTGATGAGTAAAAGCTTTAGCATTTGTGCCAGTGTAATTAGCAACAATATGTCCATCACCAGTCATTTGATATTTATATGTCACCAATCCTTCTAAACCAACGGGGCCACGGGGAGGCATTTGTTGCGTGCTAATTCCTACTTCTGCACCGAAACCATAACGGAAGCCATCAGCAAAGCGGGTAGAACAATTGTGGAATATATTGGCTGAATTTACTAGTCCAAAGAAAGTTTCAACAGATGTTGAATCTTCAGTAATAATCGCATCGGTATGACGAGAACCATATTCGTTAATATGTGCGATCGCATCTTCTATAGAGTCTACAATCTTGATCGACAAAATATAATCGCTATATTCTGTTTCCCAGTCTACCTCTGTTGCAGTTACAATGTTAGGCAAAATTTTCAAAGTGCGTTTATCACCTCTCAATTCTACGTGGCGTTCTTGCAAAGCATCAGCAACCTTTGGTAAAAATTCTGTAGCAATTGATTGGTGGACTAGCAAAGTTTCAATGGCATTACAAACAGCAGGATATTGCGCTTTGGCATCTACTGTAATCGGAACTGCTTTAGAAATATCAGCAGATTTATCTATATAAAGATGACAAATCCCATCGGCGTGACCTAGTACCGGAATACGTGTATTTTCCTGTACAAATCTGACAAATGAATTAGAACCTCTAGGGATAATTAAATCCACATATTTATCTAATTTCAAAAGTTCTAAAGTTTCTTCTCTAGTTGTCAGCAACTGTACCGCATCTGGGTTAACAGCAGTTTGAGATAATCCCTGTTTAATTGCCTTAACTATCGCTTCGCAAGAACGGACAGCTTCTTTTCCACATTTGAGGATTACACCATTTCCTGATTTGATTGCTAAGGAAGCAATTTGAATCGCCGCCTCTGGACGTGCTTCAAAAATAATCCCCAAAACACCTAAAGAACAAGTAATTCGTTTGAGAATTAAGCCAGTGTCAAGTTCGCGGTGAATCTGGACTTTACCAACTGGATCGTCTAGCTTACCGACATCTTGTACCCCAACGATCGCATCTCTTAATTTATGTTCATCCAACTGCAAGCGCTTATAAAGCGGTTTAGGAATTCCTTCGGCATTAGCAGCTTCACAATCAGCAATATTTGCTTGTAAAATTTCATCCTTAGCTGATTCTAAAGCTTGCGCGATCGCAATAATTGCTTGATTTTTTGCCTCAGTAGAGAGAATCGCCAGTTTACTTGCAGCTTTGCGGGTTTTTTGGGCGATCGTAATTAGGGGAGAACCAATATCAAAAATAGTCATAGCAAAAATCTTTACTTTTTCTTCATCTTATCAATCTGAGTTGATCGTTGCTTATCGTCTTCCCCCAATCGGGTGAACCATCTGGGTAATCAATAATTACTCTGATCGGGTGAAGCAAAACCTGGTTCAAAAAACTTATTCTGTGAGTATGAAACACAAAGACGGCAAAAGTAACAACTTCGCGGTTATATAAATATTTTAAGTATTATTACAGGCATTATTTGAAAGTCTTAAATATGATTTATGCGTACCATAGGCTAGAGAGACATTTATGTTTCTCTGGCCTTTTACTTTAGTAGACAATTTATACTGCTGGCTATGCTTTCGGGTTTGCTACTTCAACAATGTTTACGAGTAGCTACGCCGAACTTTAAGACTAGTGCGTTAAACTTCTTTGCTGCTTTTAACTAGGTTCGCCACTACTTTCACCAACTTATCTGGCTCGATGGGCTTAGATAGATGAACTTCAAATCCAGCTTCCAGAGCCAGGTTGCGTTCTTCATCTCTAGCATAAGCCGTCAGTGCTACAGCCAGAATCTTCTCTCCACGAAGGGCTTCCTGTTCGCGAACTTGGCGAATCAGCGAATAACCATCCTCATCTGGCATTCCGATATCACTGACTAAAATATTTGGTCTTAATCGCATCAACGCTTCCAGGGCTTCACCTACTGAGCTAACCGATGTCACCTGCGCTCCTGACTCTTCAAGAACAAAAGCAATTAACTCACGAGTATCGGTACTATCCTCTACAAGGAGTATTTGCAAGCCATCGAGCGCTAAGAGATGATTGACTTTTACTGGACTTTCTTTAATTAGCTGCTCTGATTGCGGTTTTATTAGAGGTAACAGGACTGTAAATGTCGCTCCCCGTCCTTCCCCTTCACTAACTGCATAAACTGTGCCAGAGTGTATTTCTACTAAGTGGCGTACAATTGCCAGCCCTAGCCCCAAACCACTTTCTACTCTAGTAGTTGTGCTATCAGCTTGACGGAAGCGCTCAAATATATAAGGTAGAAAGTCAGCACCAATTCCCTTACCTGTGTCAGAGACAGAAATCTCAGCATTTGAGTTTACCTGCTTCAGACACACTTCAACTCGGCCCCCGTTGGGTGTGAACTTGACGGCGTTAGAGAGCAAATTCCAGACTACTTGTTGGAGGCGTTCTGCGTCACCCATAACCTCACCTACTGACGAGTCAAGGTTAGACTCAACTTGAATATCTTTAATCTCAGATGTGGGATATATAGCTTCTATTGCCGTGTTAATTACAATTACAAGGTCAACTTTACGGAGATTTAGGCGGATTTTCCCTTGTACAATGCGTGAAATATCGAGGATATCATCAATCAGTTTGCTCTGAAGTTTTGCATTCCGCTCGATTGTCGCCAGCGCCTTAGAAGTAATTGCCTCATCCAATTTTCGATGACAAATTATTTGAACCCAACCCAGCATCGAGTTGAGAGGTGTACGAAGTTCGTGAGAGACAATTGCTAAAAATTCATCCTTAATGCGGTTAGCTTCCTGAGCTTGCCAATAAAGCTGTGCATTTTCAATAGCAGACGCTGCGCGTTGAGCAAGTTCTTCAGCCATTGCTAGGTCTACAGTAGTGTAATAGCGCCCTAATTGTGTAGAGGCAAATACAATTGTCCCTAGCTTGTGTTGACGCACTTGCAATGGCACAACCATATAAGACTTAACTTGCAGTAGATTAAGGGATTCATCGTTCCATGCTTTGCTTTGTAACGAAGACTCAAGAATGTTTGTAACCAGTTCCGGCTTACCAGTCCGTAAAACCTTTGGTAGTCCATAATCTGCATCAACAGAAATTGGATAGCGTTGTCGGAGTTTTCGGACTAGTGCTTCTTTCTGTGGGTCAGATGCAGCGATGACTGGGTTATTGAAAGCTGCCGAATTATTTTCAACGACATCCACAATACACCAATCTGCGAAGGTAGGCACTGCTAATTGGGCGACGCTGGTTAGGGTATTGCGGTAGTCTAAGGAAGATGCTAGTACACGACTTGCTTCAGCCAAAAAATTAGAGCGCCTTTCTGAGGCTTCGGCTGCAATTCGGGCGGCTTGCTCACGCTCAAATAACTGCTCACGCTCCGACTCTAAACGCCTACGCTTGCTAATATCGCGCATTAGCCAGCGCAGAGCAACAGGCTTACCCACCTCATTACGGACGGTAACTACTGTCAAAGCAACATCAAAACAAACTTTTTCCCGTGGTTGCAAACACACTTCCCATTCTCCGCCCCGGTCGAGATGCTGCAACTGAGTTAGGTAATTAAAAAAAGCTTGATGATCTGACTGTCCGATAAAACTAAGCAACGGTTTCCGAATCAAAAATCGCTGTGAGATATTAAGTAAGATAGTAGTGGCGTGGTTAGCTTCAAGGATAGTGCCATAAATATCAGTTACCAAGTAAGCATCAGGCGCAAAATCAAATAATTCTTGATAGCGCTGACGCTCCTTCTCTACTGCAATTCGTGTTGCTTGTAGTTCCTCAGAGGCAATTCTCATTTCTTCTAAAGCGATTTGAAGTTCTGCAAAAGCTTCTGTTGTTAGCTCTTGTTGCGAATACCGCTCACTTGCCGTGCTTTTCAATAATTTCATCACCCGTGAGCGCAATATCTCTATTTGCCGAGTAAAACCTTCTACATTCATGTTGCTCACTTTGCTAAACCTAAAAAGCGCACGTGAGAGAAAAATCAAGCAAGTATGATTCCAACTGTATGCTCAAAGCGGAACTCAAAACTATTGCTCAAAAGATAGAGGTTTGTCTTGCCAAGGCAAATTAGACCAAGTGAATAAAACACAATGTAATTGTCTCAACCTCTTACTACTATGCTAGAATAGGCGGCTAATAAACAAATCTACCTAGGGTGCTGTACAGCTAGAAACATAATAGGTAGATTAAAGTAGATTTTTTTATAGCTTAAGGAGGGCCTGATGGTTACAGCAACAGTACCAGGACAACAGGTCAAAATCGGCCCAACCAAGTTGCTGATTAACAATGAGTGGGTAAATAGTGTCAGCGATGTCTACGACGGGCTACGCCTACGCCGATTTGAAACAATCAACCCAACTACAGGTGAGGTAATCTGTGAAGTCTCAGAAGCAGATACCCCAGATGTGGATAAAGCAGTACAAGCAGCCCGCAACGCTTTCGCTAATGGAGAATGGAGAAAGATATCTGCCACCCGTCGAGGCGAGTTACTTTACAAGTTAGCTGATTTAATTGAGCAAAATCATCGATGAGTTGGCGCAGCTAGAAACTCTCGACAACGGTAAACCATTACAAGATTCATTCGGTGACTTGAGTTTAGTCATTGCCTGCTACCGTTACTATGCAGGCTGGGCTGACAAAGTACAAGGCAAAACTATTCCGATTAACGGGCCATACTTCTGCTACACTCGCCATGAACCTGTGGGTGTCGTTGGTCAAGTTATTCCGTGGAATTTTCCCCTGTTAATGCAGGCTTGGAAGTTAGCACCAGCTTTAGCAACTGGTAATACAGTAGTTCTCAAAACAGCAGAACAAACCATATTCATCCCCCTAAATCTAAAAAAATCTGTTTTAGTGGGATGATGAATGTGATATCTGATCTGGGGTGGGCATCATAAATATGCTTTGCATACAACCTCAAGATAATTCTGATGATAAATGCGATCGCTACTAAATTTCGCCAACTTATAACTGGAAGAAAAAGCCCGACAGGTTACTTTGATAGACATAACCACAAAAACAAAACTAAGCGTTCCATAGCGCTGTATACCTGCATAGGATTAGTAACTGCAATTTTGGCATTGTTGTTAATCGCATCCCCAGGACTGGCCCAAAAACCGCAACCCCAACAATCCTTAAAACTCCAACAACCTTTATTAGTAGCGACACGAGTTATACCGCCCTTTGTGCTATCAAACAAAGGTGAGCTATCAGGATTCAGTATCGACCTCTGGCGCAGTATCGCTACCCAAATAGGTATAGAGTCTAAATTTATTGAATATTCCAGTGTGCCAGAAGTTATTTCTGCTATTAAGGACAACAAAGTCAACTTAGGAATTGCAGCTATCTCGATTACAGCCGAACGCGAGCAAAATTTTGATTTTTCATTACCCATTTTTGCTGGTGGGCTGCAAATTATGGTACGCAACCTAGAGAGTAAAAACAGTGCTTTTCCAAATATTTTGCAATTGTTTTTCTCTACTAGTCTTTTGCAGGTAATAGGCATTGCCCTAGTGCTAATTGTTGTAGCAGCCCACATTATTTGGCTATCCGAACGCAATCACAAAGAAGGGATGATTTCTGAATCATACTTTCCTGGTATTTTTAAAGCTTGTTGGTGGGCAGCAGCCACATTAGCGACTCAAGCCGATGAAATGCCCAAAGGAGTGCTGGGACGTTTTATAGCTATAGTCTGGATGTTTATCGGAGTCCTTTTTGTCGCCTACTTTACAGCCAGTGCGACTACTTCATTAACAGTGCAGCAACTTCAGGGCGATATCAGGAGTATAGACGATTTACCTGGTAAGGTAGTGGCTACAACTGCGGGCAGCACAGCGGCGACATACTTGCAAGAACATCATATTTCAGTTTTAGAAGTCCCCAAAATTGAGGAAGCTTACAAAGCTCTGCAAACAAAAAAAGCTGATGCTGTGGTGTTTGATGCACCTGTACTCCTCTTTTATGCTGCCAATGAAGGCAAAGGGAAGGTAGAGATTGTTGGCAGTATCTTGCGTGAAGAAAGCTACGGAATCATTCTGCCTAATAGCAGTCCCTACCGCAAACCAATTAATCAGGCTCTGCTGAATCTTAAAGAAAATGGCACTTATCAATCGCTATATGATAAGTGGTTCGATCCTAAAAATTCTTAAACTTTGCTAGAAAATTAGAGTTATCGGGACTAGGACGTGTTTTCTAAGTCTTAGCTCCCCTCAAACTCCCCGATAAATTGGGGGGCAAAAACCTCTCAAAGACAAACATACAATGATTTTAAGTAAGGCAATGTGCAACTTATTTTTAGAACCCCTCTCCGAACCTCTCTCCCTGTGGACTAAGGTGTACATACATCTTTCTAGAAAACCAAAATCGTTGTAGATCCCCCTAAATCCCCCTTAAAAAGGGGGACTTTGAGAGGTTTTTGCCCCCTTTTTTAAGGGGGTTGGGGGGATCAAAAGCTTGTGGGACAACTTTAAAAGACTTGTGTGTACACCGTAGCCCTGTGGGGGAGAGGCTTTGATTCTTGCTCCTATAACAGCATTGGCTATGCCTCTATTTTTTTACCTCAATACTAAGCACATAAAATTTATGTCTTGCTAACATTAAGCTTTTCTAATATTATTTTAGGGCTGGTGATATGTAACTCTGCTAAAACTTCATCAAAAATAGGACTTACGCAAAATACCCTGCGGGTACTTCGTTGGAGAACTCGTAGAGTAGCCGCTCTGCTCCTACAGGAATTGCCCTTATCAAAGAATGAGGGTTTTGACTATTGTTTGCGTAAGTTTTAAAAAAATTACAAAACGTTTGTAGTGAGCGATAAATCACTAAATTTTAAAAGCTTTAGCCCTGACTACAAACCACTAGTTCATATTTGCAATTGAAGTCTATTTTGACAAAATAGGGAAACAATCATGCTACCAAGTAATAGAGGAAACTTTCAAAAATACAAACTAAAATTTGTTAATTTTGAAATTCCACCTGCGCTTAAATCTGTCAATTTTTCTTGTTTTGTTATCGGAGAAAGTTTATCTTTTTTTGGGTCTTGGATGACTCAAATTGCTTTGGTATGGCTAGTTTATCAATTAACTAATTCGGCTGTATTAGTTGGTGTTGCTGGATTTACAAATCAAGCTATGGGTTTGATTATTACCCCTTTGGTAGGAGTATTACTAGATCGCTGGAATTTACGATATGTTCTACTAGCTACTCAGCTAGTATCGATTATGCTATCTTCTACCCTGACCTTTTTAACTCTTAGCAACAACATCAATGTTGCATGGATTATTGTTATTGGCACACTTCAGGGAATAGTAAAAGCTTTTGATTTACCAGCACGTCAGGTAATTATTCCCAGACTTTTGGATCAAAAATCAGATACTTATAGTGCGATGGCTTCGCATTCATTCTTGATTAATACAGCAAAGTTTGTTAGTCCCATGATTGGGGGTTTCCTGATTGCTCGATCTGGTGCGGCTTCTTGTTTTTTAGTAGATAGTATTAGCTATTTACCCTTTATATCTGCAATTTTCACTATCAAGGTAAACCCAATTATCAACAATTCATCAACTCAAAAACCCCAAATTTGGAAAAATCTCAAAGAAGGCTTTGTTTATGCATACGATTTTTTACCCATTAAACATTTATTGATATTACAAATTGTTATTTGCTTTATGGGGATGACCCATGTGAATTTAATCCCGATTTTTGCTCAAGAAATTTTGAAGGGGAACGCTGAAACTATGGGTTTTTTGATGACAGCTTCGGCTCTTGGTTCTATAGTTTCAGGTATTTATCTCATCTCCAGAAAAAATATCATCGGATTAGGAAGGGTTATAGCAACTTCTGCCGCGATTCTTGGTTTAGGTTTAATCGTATTTTCTCAATCAACAAATTTAGAGTTTTGTCTAATATTTATGTTTGTTATAGGCATGAATAATACTCTCACTCTGGCTTCTCTTAATAACTTTATGCAATCCATTCTTCTTGATGAAGATAAAAGAGGTAGAGTAACTAGCATCTTTACAACTGGTTTTTTAGGAATCCTGCCTTTTGGCAATTTGTTTTTTGGAGTATTCGCAGGTCATCTTGGTGTTACCAATGCTTTATTATTTGGCGGTATTTGTTGCATTATAGGAGCATATTTCTTTAGTAGACAACTACCGAAAATAAGAAAGGTTTTGTATCCAATTTATGCAGAGTTGGGCTTACTTCCACAGTCAAATAAAGGCTAAATGTAGTTGGGATAGCAGCGATCGCGCCTCTGATACTTCATCAAAACTCAGCGTGTCGCGTTTCTCCTCAGCATCAAGCATAGAAGACAACACTGTGCGTGTGTTCCTATAAGGCTTTCACGCTATTGCTAAATTTCTTGTAAAAACTCTTGATTTTCATTACCGATTGTGAGAAAGTCTGATTTAACATCCACAAAATACTGTAAGTCGATAGGTTTATCGTATTTTGGTGGTTTAATTAGAAGTAAGCGGTGGTTTTAGCTGTGCTTTAACCCCGAAAAGCTGCTATCAGAGTGATTACAAGTACAGAAGTATAACAGCCATCTGATGAAGGCATCATACCAGGACTGAATGTCTATATGACTTTCAGGAGAATCATCTTCCATGCAAATTACCTTCCAGTAGAGTAACCACAGATTTCATCCCAAATCTGGTGAAATTGCCCTGCTTCTCTGGAGTTGGGTGTCTTATGTAGGCTAGTAGTCTGCCAACCCAAAAATGCTGCGTGATGTCTGGGGAAAGGGGAAGGTGGGGCCCCCACGAAGTGGGGATAAGGGGCAGGGGTAAGGGATTTGAAACCTTTCCCCCTTCCCCTTTACCCTTTACCCCGCCAAGTTCACTTGGCGAACTACTAGTTGTTCTAGCTTTCAGATGCTCATGTATTCACTCATGACTATATTTTTGCCAGTGGAGAACATCTCATGCAAGTAGATCCTAATTCTCATCAAGGTTCCGAGCAAGATACTCAGGCTAATAGCGAAATAGAGAAACTGAAACAACCCCGTGTAAATAGCAAACGTTTTTTTGGTAGTCACGCCAGCAGACGCTCGTTTCTCGGCCGCGCTGGTTTATTTAGTGCTGCTAGCGTTGTTGCAGGAGTTTTCGGTTCACCTTTCTCCTCCAAGAAAGCAGGAGATGTTGTACAAGCTCAAGATATTAACAGGCGGTATAATCGACCATTCAACTACAACAGTTTTGTTGATAAAGCCTATCGAGTCCGTGTTGAAGCAGCCAGAGTTGAACGAAGTATTCCCATTCCGCCGCATCCGACTAACGGCGATGAGGAGCGTTATGCCAACAAAATCGGCTCTGACAGTAGGGGATTACCACACAATGGACTTGGCGAAGTTAAGTTGGAAGCTTACAACTCTTTGACCAAAGCACTGACAACCCAAAATCCAAATGATTATGAAAATATCATCTTGGGTGGCGGCAGAAAGCTGGTCAATCCTCAAGGCCCCCTGGCAATTAGTCTAGAAGGAATCAATGCAGCGCAGATAGCAGTGCCACCACCACCGGCTCTAGCTAGTGCAGAACGCGCTGCTGAAGCAGTTGAACTCTACTGGCAAGCTTTACTTCGAGATGTACCTCTTTCTAAGCTCCAAAACAATACTGACAACCCAAAAGTCTTAGCAGCCGTCGAAGACCTCAATAAGCTTTCAGCCTTCCGAGGGCCAAAACAAAATGGCCGTGTCACCCCTCAGACTCTATTTCGTGGTAGCGTCAACTACGTCAATATTTACACTTCAGGTATAACTACAAAATATGTTATTCCCCCAGGGGTACTAGATGGCCCTTACATCTCACAATTTTTGTTGCGGACTATTCCTTGGGGAACTCAGTCTGTTTCACCACTGATTCGTACTGCTCTTCCTGGTAATGATTTTCTACTCGATTTCCAGGAATGGTTGACTATTCAGAATGGAGGTAATTCCGGGAAGTCTATTAAATACGACCCCAAAAACCGTTACATAGCTACAGTTCGGGATTTAGGTGAGTATGCCCATATTGGCGGCCCTACATACCTTGGAGCCTCTTTGATTCTTGGTAGCATCGGTACACCTTTGAATCCGGGCAATCCCTACGTCAGATCGAATACTCAAGTTGGTTCTAATGCAACCTTTGCAGCAGGACATTTACAAGCCTTGCTTAACTTGGGTAGTTCACGTGTGATTAGAGCGTCATACTGGCAGAAGTATTATTTACACCGTATTTTGCGCCCGGAAGCTTACGGTGGGCTAGTCTACAACAACATTGTCAATAAAACCCAATATCCGATTAATTCTGAGGTCTTTAATTCCAAAGCCTTGGCTCAGACCTTTAGCACCTTCGGCACTTATCTATTGCCCCAAGCATATCCAGAAGGATCGCCAACCCATTCTTCGTATACAGGTGGTGCGGCTGCTAATGCTGGCGTTAATGTCACACTATTGAAAGCATTTTTTGATGAAAACTTTGTTATCCCCGATCCAGTAGTGCCCGATCCCAACGATCCCACAAAAGTAATTCCTTATAGTGGCCCACCCCTAACTGTGGGTGGAGAGTTGAATAAACTGGCAACTAACTATGCTATTGGTCGCGGTCACGGTGGTATTCATTGGCGTTCGGATGGTTCAGCTAGTTTGGCTTTGGGAGAAGAGGTTGCTATTAGCCTTCTCAGGGATGAGAGACTGGGTTACAACGAAATATTCAATGGTTTCACCTTCACAAAATTTGACGGTTCAAAAGTCACAGTCTAAACAGATTTTCGGTATTTAGTGATTTCAAAACTTTTGTAGAGACGTGAAATTGCACTGGGCTACGTTAATGTACCGTCATTCTTTCGCGTCTCTATACCAAGATTCATGTATCTAATCAGTAACGCCTGATTTTTATCACAAATGTTAAATTTAATACGTAATAACTTACTTAGAATAGAGAATCAATAATTACTCTGGGTTATGGCGTTAAAAAACAGTACAAGCCCTGTACGCTGGAAATTCTACCCTCTCTAGTGCCAGAGTTAAGCTAGTACGCATCTAAATTGCACATTTTTTCGTTAAAACTGTCATTTATCATTAGTTATTGATAAAAGACAACTGATAAATGACTAATGATAAAGGACGAATTTCACGAATAAATAAGCAATTAAAGTGCGTAACAGCCTAGCAATAATTGCAGTTTGCTCCAGACGCTTAGTATGACAAAGGCATTCCCAAGCATAGCAAGGCGCTTGAAAAGTACAGGAATCAAGTTGTTGAAGATGGGAACCTTCCTAATAACCCGTTTTATTGCAAGCTGGAAACGCTACTTTCTGGGTGACACTGTTGATGTCCGCCCCTCCACGTCTCCTTCCTCTGATGTCCGCCCCACCTTAGCTGGTCCAGTCCTCAGCTTAGGTGGGGGTGGCCCCGATGTTGATGATGCTATTCAGTGGATGATTAACCAAGTTAGGGGAGGTACTAACACCGCAACCAAGGTTAATGTTGTAGTTCTCCGCACGAATGGTAATCACGATTACAATCGGCTAATTTCTGCCATGAAGGGCGTAAACTCTGTGGAAACTCTTCTGATTCGCAATAGACAAGAAGCAAACAAAGTTGAAATTTATGAAAAAGTCAGAAATGCTGATGTGATTTTTTTTGCTGGCGGCGACCAATGTCAGTACATCCGCAATTGGAAAGATACCAAGCTTGAGGCTGCTGTTAAGTCAGTTTACCTGAAGGGAGGTGGTGTTGGTGGCACTAGTGCGGGTGCGATGATCCAAAGTGATTGTGTCTATGATGCTTGCGCTTCTTCAGAAAAAGGCATTGAAACTAGAGACGCACTTGAAGATCCTTACCGCGATATCACCTTTACCTACAACTTTTTCAATTGGAGTAATTTAAAAGGAACTATCGTAGATACGCACTTCGATAGGCGGGAAAGAATGGGTCGAATTATGGCTTTCATTGCCCGTCAAATTAAGGACGGTGTATCTAGCAGTGTTTTAGGCATAGCGGTTAGCGAAAGTACATCGGTTCTTGTGGATAAAAACGGTTTGGTGAAAGTTATGGGTAGGGGTGCGGCGTACTTTGTACTTGGTAATCACATACCGGAAGTATGCGAACCCCGAACGCCTTTGACCTTTTCTAATTACAAAATTTGGAGAGTTCGCAGCGGCGACACCTTTAACTTAAGAAACAGACCAACCTCTGGGTACTATCTCAGGAGTGTCAAAAGGGGACGGATTGATTCAAATCCATATTGAGTGGGGAGTTAGAAGTTAGGAGTTGAAAGTTATGGCTTTTCACGTCTTTTCATCTCTTTTACACTAGGTTTGTCTGCTTGTATTGATTAATGCTGCTGTGAAACCAGGGTCAGCAGTATTGACTTTAACCGGGGTATCTTTAAGTTCAGCAGCCAACATAACTGCGATCGCATTCACTGCTGTCTTGGATGAGTTATAGGCAAGAAGCTTAAAATTAGCGAACTCATAATTTTGATCGGAGTTCTAAGTCAGAGAACCTAAACCACTTGATAAATTTACTATTCGCCCTGCTGTTGACTTCTTCAAAGATGGCAGCAGGGCTTTTGTAACTGCAAACACTCCAAATACATTGGTTTCAACTGGCAACTTTTACTATCTTTAAGCAGGTTTAGTGTATATGTAGTGTGTATCAATACAGTATTTAGGATTTAGTAATCCTACAGAAGTAGTGATTGACTGTCGTGTATCTACTAGTAGTGATTCACACCGCAGATAGCGGTTGAGAAAATATTTGCGGCTTACACTAGCAATTGACTCAAAAATCATTGAATCAGATAGATATGCAAACTAAACAACTTGGCAATTCGGAGCTTTACATTACCCCAATTGGCTTTGGTGCTTGGGCGATTGGTGGAGGTGGCTGGGCTTTTGGTTGGGGAGCGCAAGACGATCAAGAATCAATTGAAGCGATCGCTCGTGCTCTCGATCTCGGCGTTAATTGGATTGACACCGCAGCTATTTATGGTCTGGGACATTCGGAGGAAGTTGTTGCTAAGGCGCTCAAGGGTCGATCTAATCGCCCTTACATTTTTACTAAATGCTCAATGATTTGGGATGAAAAGGGCGAAATTGGTCGTAGCCTGAAGGCGGATTCTGTACGGCGCGAAGTTGAAGCTAGTTTGCGCCGACTGGATATTGAAACCATTGACCTCTATCAAATCCACTGGCCTAACCCTGTCACAGAAATTGAAGAAGGCTGGACGACTCTCGCCAAGCTTAAGGATGAAGGGAAGGTTCGCTATATCGGGGTTTCAAATTTCAATGTCGAACAGTTGAAGCGTATCCAGGAGATTGCACCAGTTACCTCATTGCAACCGCCTTATTCATTGGTTAAGCGCGATGTTGAAAACGAGATTCTGCCTTTTTGTAAGGAAAATAACATTGGTGTAATTGTATATTCACCAATGCAATCTGGCTTGCTTACAGGAAAGATGACATCTGAGCGAGTTGCCAATTTACCAGATGATGATTGGCGTAAGAAGAGTGATGAGTTTAAGGAACCACGTCTATCTCGTAACCTGAAGTTGGTGGAGGTGTTGCAGCACATTGGTGAGCAACACGATCGCTCCGCCGGAGAGGTAGCGATCGCTTGGACTTTAAACAATCCGGCGGTGACGGCTGCGATCGTTGGCGCACGCAATGGCAAGCAGGTAGAAGGAATTATCGCAGCTGGAGAATTTCGCCTCAATCAGCAGGAGCTAGATCAAATTGCTGCTTTCCTGCGCGAGAATCCATAGAAGAAGGCTGGCGTAAACTTTGAATAGTTGCGATCGCATGTTTGGCCACAATATCAATTTCCTCTTGGGTATTAAACCGTCCAATGCCAAACCGCACTGAGGCATAAGCTAGCTGTTGGGGGTTTCCCAGTGCTGTCAGAACACTGGAGGGTGAAGTATTTGCCGAAGAGCAAGCAGATCCCGAAGAAACCGCCATTACTGGCTGCAATCCTAGCAAAAGTGCGGCTCCATCCACCCCCTCAACACTGATATTCAAGTTTCCCGCCAATCGCTGTTCAGGGTGGCCGTTGAGATGAATTCCTTCAAGTTGGGAAAGCTGTTTCCACAAGCTTTGTCTTAACTGGGTGAGGCGTTGGTTTTCTGTCGCTTGTTCTGCCAAAGCGATTTCTACAGCTTTCCCAAAGCCGACAATTTGCGGTGTATACAATGTCCCAGAACGCATACCCCGTTCATGTCCGCCGCCGTGTTGCTGGGGAGCCAGTTGCACTCTGGGATCGCGCCTGCGGACGTATAGCGCCCCAATCCCCTTTGGCCCAAATACTTTGTGTGCTGTTAGCGACATCAAATCAATTTTCATCTTTTGCACATCAAGAGGAGTTTTACCAATAGCTTGGGCTGCATCGGTGTGGAAAATGATGTTGTAAGCATGGCATAGTTCCCCAATTTCGGCTATTGGCTGTAAAACGCCAATTTCGTTATTTGCAGCCATCACCGAAACCAAAATTGTCTCAGGACGGAAAGCTTTGTTTAACTCATTTAAATCAATCAGTCCATCTTTTTTAACTGGGAGAATAGTAATTTCAAAACCGAGAGTTTTTAAATAATTACAAGGGTCAAGAACTGCATTATGTTCAGTGGCGACAGTAATAATATGCTGACCTTTTTTAAAATAAGCTTCGGCAACACCTTTAATAGCTAAATTATTAGCTTCTGTTGCACCACTTGTAAAAACAATCTCTTCGGGAGTGGCATTAATTGCTGCTGCTAAAATCTCTCGTGTTTGTTTGACAGCAGCTTCTGATTCCCAACCATAAACATGACCAATACTCGCTGCGTTGCCAAACTTTTCTGTGAAGTAAGGGATCATTGCCGCTAATACCCGTTCATCTACGGGTGTAGTAGCGTGGCAATCAAGGTATATAGGGCGAATAGACATAATTATTAACTCAAACTTTGACTCAAATTTTTTAATATGCTTAGAACCTGATACAGTTCACTTTCTCGTTTCAAAAGTGTAAATTGGTCAGATATAGCATACTTTGCCTGATTTCCTGTAGTAAGTTTCAGGAAAATAAAATCACTCCCATTTGTTACTAATCCAAAAGCAGGTTTGTCTTGACTAGGATTAGAGAGCATATAAACAAGTGCTTGAGGTACAGCTTCTAAAATAGAAAAACTAGACCTTTTCGATTCAATTACTAACAACCAGAATTGTTCTTGAATAATTAAAACATCAATTCTACCTCTTATAATTTCTCCTTCATCTTCCGCAGAAATTTCTATTGAATGCTCACCTCTTATCCCTCTTCTGTCACTCTCCGGGATGAGCAAGTAGTAACTAAGTGAAATTATCCAGAAGCATAACAGGGTTTAAA
>NZ_JAAGOG010000163.1:0-18511 GCF_010747425.1 Nostoc sp. UIC 10630 | reverse complement strand
TTTAAACCCTGTTATGCTTCTGGATAATTTCACTTAGTTACTACTTGCTCATCCCGGAGAGTGACAGAAGAGGGATAGTAGCAAAATCTGCTACATATTCTGGCATGACTTCGCTAGGATCATAGACATCATAGCCAAGAGCGCTTAAAAAAGGAACAATCAACGCCATCTTAGTAGCTTCTTCGCCAACAACTTGGTCAAATCGCTTACGCACTTGTTCAGATAGCTTGGCAATCTCTTCAGTAAATCCCATCTTGTTTGCTCCTGGTAGATTAGTGAGTATTGATACGTCTTTTTTGTAAAATAGGAGTGGTTGTAAGGTGACGTAGTACATTTAAATTGAAAGTTTTAGCGCGATCGCCTTTTTTATCACTCCTATAAAAGTATTCCCAAATAAGTACTACCATGTAACACTCATGACCTGTTCATAAGTGCAATAGCATCGGTAATGAATAACAATAAATCAGAAGAATTTTTAATGAAGCCTCAGTCTATGGGGATTCTCAAAAGAAAAATGCTCAAGCTAATTATTCAAGCCCCGCATTTATTTGTGGGGCTTTTAATGCAAGCTAACTTGTTGCTGCTTTGTTTCCATTCTGGCTGCCATTTTTGCTGCCGTTACCATTCATACTAGTAATGAATGATGGTTGCTGTGAACTGGGAACTGGTGACTCGCCTCGCAGTCCCTTGTGGCGTTGGTTCTTAGGAATACCTCCCGCCATACCGTACTCCACACTGCTTTTACCATATTGAGTGGCAACTCCCAACAGCATGTGCTCTGCCATATCTGCCAACTCGCGCTCTGTTTCGAGCATTTCATAGTACAACTTATCAAGGTTAGAAAGAGCAGTGTTATATAAATGCTCTCTAGTTCGCATCGTCTCAATTAGGGCTGAGAACGCCGGTAGAGTAAGTCCATTGCCGACATTTAAATTCGGATCAATTGAGTTGATGCCAGCAGCACGACGCGCTGCTTTTTCTAACACCTGAGAGGTTCTTTTTCTCCGAGCCATGATCTGAACCTTGTAATTTAGTACGGTTAATATTCTTTACTTTAAAAAACTTCCGTATCGATCGGCTTGAGAGAACTCCAGCAATTATCCAATGGTTTTTGTTACATAGCGATGTTGTCATGAATGCGCGATATACCGAAATGAGAAAGCAATCAAGCTTTTGAGAAAGCAATATGTCTTTTTGCTTGCTGAATCTACTGAAATGAGAAAGCAATCAAGCATTTTGAGAAAGCAATATGCCTTTTTACTTGCTGAATCTACCGAAATGAATGCGCGATATACCGAAATGAGAAAGCAATTAAGCTTTTGAGAAAGCAATATGTCTTTTTGCTTGCTAAATCTACCGGAATGGGAAAGCAATCAAGCATTTTGAGAAAGCAATATGCCTTTTTGCTTGCTAAATCTACTGAAACGAGAAAGCAATCAAGCATTTTGAGAAAGCAATATACCTTTTTGCTTACTAAATCTACTGAAAGGAGAAAGCAATATGCTTAATTGTTTATTGAAATTGACTTGAGCAAGTAATTAGAACCTTGACAAGCTTAAGTAAGATATTTTACTTTGAGTTAATTACATTGAAACTCATAGACGCATCTCAGCCGAACCTTGAAAACCTTATAATTCTGTTGAGATGCGTTGAGTTTTTTAGCTAATTAAAAGCTGTTGAGCGCGAATTGCCTTCCTGCAATTGCAAATTATCTTGGTCAGCAAAAGTTTTGAACTCGATCGCATCATGGCTACAAAAGAGGCGCACTTCACTACTGTGGTCGAGTGATAATGCACGCAACTTATCTTGATTAGAAAGTCGAGCCTTGCGGTCTACCTCCATAAACCATTGGTAGGCACGCAAACCAGGTGTGCAAACTCGTTTAGGAGAGCCGATTTCGTGTCGGTAAAAGTAAGCATCGCCTGCATGTAAGAGCCAGCCTTCAGATGTCTCAATAGCGACACCTGCATGACCCCGTGTGTGACCAACGAGCGGTATCAGGAGAATTTCGGGCGGTAATCCTTCGAGGTTACGTACAGCCTCAAAGCCAAACCAAGGTTCACCACCAGCCGAATAATACTTCCAATTTTTTACTTCATCCCACTGGCCAGGGCGGTAACGTTGCGATGAGATAAAGCCCTGCCGTTCCCGCGCTGCTTCAATTTCACTGAGCATTACATGCACGGTTGCTTCTGGAAAATCTTCCAACCCGCCTGCATGGTCAAAATCAAGGTGAGTAAGTACTATGTGGCGGACATCGCGTGGGTTTAAACCAAGCTGTTCAATAGCCGCAACCGCCGTGTATTTTTGTTCAAACTTGATGCGATTCAAATTCATGAAGAAGGGGCTGAGTCTTGATAATGGCGCTTTAATATCGCGCTGACCAAAGCCTGTATCTATAAGAACGAGTCCCTGCTTTGTCTCAATAAGCAGACAGTGACAGACCAGACAGGCTGTTAGCCCACGGCTAAAACCGTCGAAGAGTGCCCCACCAATTGGGCACATACAACCGCAATTAAGATGATGAATACGCATAAATGATTCTACTGAGCATTAATCTCTTTTAAAGATGAAAAAATACGAATAATCACCATACTTAGGAGTGAACAAATTTATGTTTTCACAGAATTTGATTGCTGAGTTAGTTTTGCTGTCTGTGTGTGAAGAAGGCAGGAGGCAGGAGGCAGAAGGTTGCAATACAGTGTAGGCTTCTCTACGAGACGCTACGCGAACAGACCTACACTGATAGCGCAGCGTTAGCGACGCAGGAGCGTCTTGCAGGACACCAAATCAAAGATTTTGGAGTGGGGCTTAAACCCTTGCTCCGCAATGGTTCGCAGCAGAGGGCAGAAGGCAGTATTCTGTCTGCCTCCTGCCCTCTGCCTTCTGCCTTTCTTGCTAAAGTTTAATTAAATCGATTGGCGAGTTTGACTTGCTTGGGTTGTAATTGTGAGAATGAGTCTGACTCGCTACGATCGCATTAGAAATTTATCGCATCTGAGTATGGCAAAGCAGGATGCTCCACTCACAGGAGAAGAACTGATTAAAGAAGTGTGTCGGCGGATTCGGGTAGCCCGCAGCTATTGGGATGCTCACAATAACGCTGCTTGTCGGGGTGAACGCGATCGCGCATTAGCCCTTTACAATACACTGAGCAAAGAACAAAAAGAGCAGATTCCGCAAGTGTTGCGGGTGTGGTTGCGCTATCGCAGTGAGAAGTACTTTGGCGCACACCGAACACCGCCCAAATCAGCACGAAAATCAAAATAGTCTTTACTGGATTTTTAGATAGGGGCAATACTCTGCGGGTACCTGTTGGAAAACTCGTAAAGTATTGCCCCTACAGCGTGTACTTTTGCGTAAGTTCTGTAAACAAATGATTGATGGTTGGAATCAAGGTAAATAAAAATAAAAACTAATGGAAAAACAGCAACTAATAAAATTGCTAATTGGTGATTTTACTTGGCAAAGACTGCTTAAATCTTTTATTTTTATTTATATATTTTTTGCTGGATATGTATATTTTAGGGCAGATAGTATGATTTTTCTATCTCGTCCTTCTAGTTATCAGGATAATCCAGAAATTATTAAGTTAAAAAGTGGAGAAAATACAAATATCTCAGCTACATATTTATTAAAAAATAAAGCTAATTACACTATCCTTTATGCTCATGGAAATTCTGAAGATTTAGGAGATATTAAACAAATCCTAGAAAAATTACACGCATGGGGCTTTAGTGTCTTTGCTTATGATTATCGTGGTTATGGTACGAGTCAAGGAAAGGCGACAGAAAGCCACGCATACGAAGATATTAATAGCGCTTACAATTATTTGACCGAAAATCTAAAAATACCACCTGAAAGAATTATAGTTTTGGGGCGTTCGGTTGGTGGCGGTTCTGCGGTAAACTTAGCAATGCGAAAACCGATAGCTGGTTTAATTATTGAAAGTTCGTTTATTTCTGCTTTTCAAGTAATAGTACCTTTCAGGATTTTACCTTTTGACAAATTTCCCAATCTGGACAATATCAAAAAAGTAAAATGTCCGATACTAGTAATTCATGGCAAAGCAGATGATGTAATTCCTTTTGCTCATGGAGAAAAGTTGTTTAATGCGGCAATATCGCCAAAACTTCATTTGTGGGTTGAAGAGGCAAATCATAATGATTTATTCTCGGTAGCTGAAAAAAAGTATCAGAAAGCTTTGCAAGAGTTTACTACTCTTGTAAAGGCAAATCAGTAATGATCCTCTCATTCTATTCTCCTTTAACCCTCCTTAATCACTCTCGTCATCATAAAATTTGAAACCCTTACTACTCATTGCTTATTTACTTAAATAAACGATTATAACTTTAGTTTGCATAAAAAAAGTCCGCTTTCGCGGACTGTGGACATTGGATAAGGTTAAGTTGTCACCAAGAGTGTCTACAAGATGTTAGACTCAATATTCATTCTTTCCTAGCACACTTTAAAAATCAAGTTCCTCAGAGCAAAGATTAGGACATAACTCATTGATTTAAGTCTTTAAAAAATTATCTAAAAATATATTTTACGGAATTTTAGAAGCGATTTATAAAGTGAAAATAAAATTATTGTAGGGTGTGTTAGGCGCATATTTCGATATTATTTGTCACAAAGAATATGACTGAGCGCCTAACGCACCTTGTTATATAGCGGTGCGTTAGGCTAAAGCCGTAACACACCCTACTTAATATTTTTTTTATAAATGGTATCTTAATTACGTATATAGTCGATACAAAAACTATTCTTCATAAAATAACGGTTAAAATATCGCTCTATTATAATCGAAAACTAGTACTTTATATTACTAATTCATCAGACATAATTAAGATATTTATGTCTGGATTTATATAAAATTTAAGTATTTTTGTTTTCAGACTTAAACCAGGTTTTTGCAAATTTAAATTAAGTAACGTTGAAATTTCACTTAGTTTGAAAGATATTCTGTACCATTTTCTTGCCTACATTCGCCGCCGCCTTATCTAACTCTGCAATCTCGCTGACGTTTAATTGCCAACCTAAAGCACCAATATTCTCTCTTGCCTGTTCTACGCTCTTGGCTCCAGGGATGGGAATGGTTTCTTTACAGATGCACCAATTAATTGCTACCTGTGACATGGTTTTGTTTCTGAACTGTGCCACTTCTTGCAAACATCCCAAAAGCGAACTGCCAGCAGAAGCCGCTCCGCGTCTACGCATTCCTGGTAATATCTGCCTAAACAACAGACCTCGAATACCTTTAGGCAAAGGGTCTTGCTCAGAGTATTTTCCTGTCAGTAGTCCCAAAGCTAGAGGGCTGTAAGCAATCAATTTAATTCCCAACTCATCACAAAGGTCTTTAAGACCTAATTGGGTGACAGGATATGTAGACAACAAAGAGTATTGAACTTGCAGAGTAGTAATAGGAACACCTCGTTCAGCAAACTTTTTCTGCACTTGCTTAAGCTGTTTAGGCCCATAATTGGACAGTCCTACTCCCTTGACCAGTCCTTGCTCATATAAATCCGCAAGACCATCTAACAGCCCTACCTCTTGCCAAGGGGCGTAATTTGCTGTTGACCAGTGCATCTGTACCAAATCTACGTTTTTTCCTAGGCGTTGGGCAGATGACTTGCAAGCCTTTACCATTGATTGACGTGTCCATCTCCACGGGTAAGCAGCAAGCTTAGTTGCAATACAAATATTTTCTTTGTTTGAACCTATATATTCTCGGTTGAATCGTCCCAGAAGTAACTCACTTCGACCATTCAATCTCCCAGTTCCGTAAGAATCACCCGTATCAAATAAAGTCACACCGTTGTTTACGCAAAGGTTAAACACCGCTTGCAACTGGTCATCCATACTTTCGTCATATCCCCAAAGCAGTTGATTGCCCCAGGCCCAAGTTCCACAGCCCATACTTGGGAGGGAGAGTTTTTGGAGAGTCTGCATGTTTGCTCTCTGTAGATTGCCTTATTAATTATCAGGCATATATTGCAGGTATTAACGCACAAGTAGCAGGATTAGCTGATAAATGAGGAGAATCTTCTAGCAGTCGTGCAACCTTGTCTATTTTGTTTTAAAAGTTGACAAATATTTTGGATATTCACCAAAGTAGGTTCGCTACTTTGGTATTAGATAATATACATTTTTAGTTGCTTTTAACTAGCAACTTAATCACTAAGTATTAAGATATTGTCGAATTTGCAAGAAGCCTAGCTTTCTGAGTCCAAGCGTTATTAAAAAACCCAACCTCTGGCACTTCTAATTCAAATGAATGAGGTGGTGATTGTAGCAATAAGGACGAACCTTTGTCATGAGCCTCCACTAAATTAACTATCCAGGGAAGAAAGTCTAAGATTTCTTTTGGTAGCACAGTTAATTCGAAGTCCCACATCAAATTAAGACCTCGGCAAACTTGTCCTTTTCTGAACGTCGCCACTTTCCCAGCACTCTTGTTTATAGCCAGTCGAAGAATGAACGGACGGAATGGGACAAATTCATCAGGTGCGGTATAAGCGTATACATTTACATAGTTCAGTCTTTCCCTACGATCCATCCAAGATGCGATCGGGGAATTACTACTATAAGATGTACCAGTTACGATCACCGGCATATTCATAGAAGCAGCAAAGTTAGAGTAGAACTTATGCCTTAATTCGCTAACAATATGTTTAGCTTCTGGGTTCATGGTTACTACACTTGTTACAAAAACGATACCTACGGTAAACTACGCTAACGCTAATCAACAGAAGCACAAAAAAAGGCAGACGGCCTTCTTGTCTGCCCTCAAGACTTTAGAGCTAAATTCTTAGGTTTAGACCTTAATAGCGGCGAGAGGAACCACCATCACCACCCCTTCTACCACCAGAGGAACCTCCATCAGTCTTGGGTTTAGCTTTATTCACTTTTAAGCTCCTACCCATCCACTCAGCATTATCAAGGGCTTCAATTGCTGCTGTTTCTTGTGCGTCTGATTCCATTTCTACAAAGCCGAAACCTCTCATCCGACCTGTTTCTCGGTCGATAGGTAATTGAACATTTTTTACCGTTCCGTATTCTGCAAAAACGTGGCGGAGGTCATCTTCTTTAACCTCATAAGATAGATTACCAACGTAAATTGACATACAATATCTCCAGAATCAGAGGGTGCAGAGATTTAGATGCGGAGAGGTCTGTAATACAAGTATCTATAAAAACAAACTACACAGCCGAATTTAATCTTCTATCGATACTTTATCATAAATTGAAAACTTATGTTCATAAGCAACATTATACTCATTTGTTGAACTAAATATCTGGACGGTTGGCGAAACTCTTTTAAAATGAACCTACCAGCGATCGCACTAAATTTTAAGTTACAAAAAATTCAATTACTGTTACTTATTTCTCTTCCCAAAGGATTAGTAATATTGAAATTTGATTCACCCAAAATTACAAAAGATGGAATTAAATAAAACCAGTGCGATCGCTTGTAACGTAAAATTAGTTTTCATCCGGCATTTGCTAACACCTTGACACCCATGTATTGCGACTACCTTATCCAAATCCTGACTGCCCGTGTATATGATGTTGCCCAGGAAACACCACTGGAGTATGCACCAAACTTGTCTGCGCGGCTGAATAATCAACTCCTATTGAAACGTGAGGATATGCAGTCAGTATTTTCCTTTAAACTGCGGGGTGCTTATAACAAAATGGTGCAACTACCATCAGATGTATTAGCACAGGGTGTAATTGCAGCGTCTGCGGGCAACCATGCTCAAGGAGTTGCCCTTGCAGCCAATCGCTTGGGAACCAAAGCAATTATCGTCATGCCAATAACCACACCTCAAGTCAAGGTAGATGCAGTGAGAATGAGGGGCGGAGCAGTCGTGTTACATGGAAACACCTACGACGATGCTTATAGCTATGCTCGTGAATTAGAAGTGGAAAAAGGTTTGACCTTTATTCATCCCTTTGATGACCCTCATGTAATTGCTGGACAAGGAACCATCGGGATGGAAATTTTACGACAATATCAGCAGCCCATCCATGCAATTTTTGTCGCAATTGGAGGTGGGGGATTGATTTCTGGGATTGGGGCTTATGTGAAACGATTGCGTCCCGAAATCAAGATTATTGGTGTTGAACCAGTAGATGCTGATGCGATGTCTCAATCGCTCAAAGCTGGACATCGGGTGCGCTTATCTCAAGTGGGGTTATTTGCTGATGGCGTGGCGGTACGAGAAGTAGGTGAAGAAACCTTCCGTTTATGTCAGCAGTATGTAGATGAAATCATTTTGGTGGATACTGATGATACTTGTGCTGCGATTAAAGACGTATTTGAGGATACGCGATCAATTTTAGAGCCAGCCGGTGCATTAGCGATCGCAGCTGCCAAAGCCTACGCAGAACGAGAACAAATTGAGGGACAAACCTTAATTGCCGTAGCCTGTGGTGCAAACATGAATTTTGATCGTCTCCGCTTTGTGGCAGAACGGGCCCAGTTAGGCGAACGTCGGGAAGCAATCTTTGCAGTCACAATTCCTGAAGAACGGGGAAGTATTCGCCAGTTTTGTGAATGCATTGGCAACCGTAATCTTACAGAGTTTAATTATCGCATTGCTGATGAAAAAACAGCCCATATTTTTGTAGGTGTGCAAATTCAAAACCGTGCTGATGCTGCAAAGATGGTAGAAACCTTTGAAGCTCAAGGATTTGAAACTCTTGATTTAACAGACGATGAACTAACTAAATTACATCTGCGGCACATGGTGGGTGGGCACTCTCCCCTAGCTCATAATGAATTACTTTACCGTTTTGAGTTTCCCGAACGTCCTGGCGCATTGATGAAGTTTGTGACTTCCATGAGTCCCGACTGGAATATTAGCCTTTTTCACTACCGTAATAACGGTGCAGACTACGGACGAATAGTAGTTGGTATCCAGGTTCCTCCCCATGAGATGGAAGAGTGGCAAGCTTTTCTCGATAACCTGGGCTATCGCTATTGGGATGAAAACAAGAATCCCGCATACAAGCTGTTTTTGGGATAGGCGAGGAATGGGGAATGGGGAATGGGGAATGGGGAATAGGGAGGAAAGATGATTACTTTGAGCTTTGAACTCGGAACTTCGACTTCTGAACACAAAGCATAAAGCGCCAAGCTTAGAACTTACTATTCCCAATTCCCAATCCCCAATGCCCATTTAACGAGCCTTCGATATCAGATTGGAATCCCAAGTATAGAAGCCGATTTCGTTAGGAACCCTAGAGAATCTGCCTGTCCGATAGCCTCTAGATAATTCATTCAACACCTTATTTTTGATCTCTCTAATTTGCTGAGAATCTAGTTCTCCATAAATTCCGGTGATGACTTCAGCAACGCTGAAAACTTTACCTGGATTTTCTTCAAACAGAGAGGTGAGAGCATCAATTAAGAATTGACCCTCAAAGGCTTTGAGCATCGGTACTGTTTTTGACGGAGGTACAAAAGGCTTCTTATTTTTGTTTCTAGAAGCACCATTGCGTTTATTTGGGGCTACCAAATTTAAATCCAGAGTATAACAACCTGGCTCATCGGGAATAGTTACCCAGTAATTCCTTTCTCTACCTTGGGTGAGGGAAGATTGAACCCTACCTTTAACTACTTTGAATAAATTGGAATCTAACTCTCCATAGAGCGATCGCACGATAAAATCGATATGACAAACAGTGCCTATCTGCTCTTGCAATAGCTGTTTAATGGCTTCCATTCGGGAGATAGCGTGATTGTACTGGGGTAGCATAGGGATTTCTGCCACCCTCGTTGAACTATCGTTGTTCTCTGAGGCTATCTTTGCATCTGGCGATGTAGTTGGAAGTTTTCTCTCTTTTGTATCAACAGCAGCAGAAAAGGAATTATCGATCTCAACCTTATCCGAGTCTGTGGGTTCTGACTGTAGAGACTCCACCAAGCTGATTTCGTCCATGTCATCAAGAGGCGATAAAAACCGCAGAGAGCCTTCTGGGGAAACATTTGAGGTTTCATCAGCCGCCGTCAGTCTTGATATCTGCTTGTTGGGATCTGAAAAAGACCAGTTAGACAACAACGCTTCTACATGATCGAGTTGCGATCGCGCCTGCACAAAAAGGCGTTCATACTCTTCCGTGAGGCGAGCATAATAGTCTCGTAATTCCAACAGTGGTGAAAGAAAAGTGCCCGGAGGTGGTTCTAATTGTCCATTTTGAGTCATAAGGCTTCAATCAATTTAAATCGATGTCACTTTTGTAAGACATTGGTCTGGGTTTTGCCTTTTGAGATGTTGGCTGAGATTTCTTAGGTGCTTGGGGAGGGCGACATCTCTCACAATATAAAGGTCGAGGCCCGAACGTCTCGCGTTTTGTCAGATCGTTACACTCTTTACAGACAAACTGGAAAACACGAGTATGAATCTGTCTTTTGTGCGCCCTGACAGTGTATTCTCTAACATCAATGAATTTACTTGCCATAATCAGGATTGTGAATTGCCTTCGGATCAATGTCCTATCAATATAGCTATTCAAGCAAATCAAACTGCATCAGTGTGTGTTTATGTAGAAGTTTTATTCAAATCAGTGAATTTGACATTGAACATAAAGTACAGATGAGCAACTTGAGAGTTAGCCATTGACTATCATCTCAGCATATAGTTGATGATGAGCAAAAACTACCACCATTTCTATGATGCTTGATTGTGAATACAATTCCCACTGCCTATAACTAGCTGCTGTTGCCTAACGTGATGCACTTTCGATACAAATGGGTAGTCTTCAACTAAAGCACAATCTCTCTCAATCATGCCAGTTTTGTAAATTGAAAAGCACATATCGGAATAATCTTGCCAAGAAAAGGCAAGCATAAGCTAGTAGTTCGCTTTCGTGACGAAAGCGGGGTAAGGGGGAAGGAGGAAAGGTTTTAAATCCCTTACCCTTTCCCCAGACCTCACAAGCGCATTTTTGGGTTGGCAGACTACTAGTTTGGCTGGATAAGATTACACTTCGACAATAGTTTCTTAAAGACCTTTTAGAGGTGCTTGAATAGACTGTGAATTAAATCTTACCAGAGTATCCTTTAGTCCCTGATTTTGATTCATCTGGATGCAGAAACGATTTTCATCGACCTCATCAGGGAAATTGAGCATAGGGGAGTGCAAGATTATTCGCTTCTACTTTTATTGATGGAAAAATCAAGTTATTACCAGTGTGTATAATTGCCAATTATATAAAGTAGACCACTTTTAAGCCCTCTTCCCCATAGTAGATGGGTGACGAGTAGCAAAGCAATTTATGTATAAAGAAGAACCACCTCCCGTTTTTAAGAAGGCGGTTCTCACAGCTAATCAAAATATCAGAGAAAGTCCAAGACTCCCGAATGTTGAATTGAATTAACCAAGATTGACTTTGACGGCTTTGTGTTTTTCTGATTCCGCTTTCGGCAAAGTTAACTGGAGAATACCATTTTTGTACTCAGCTTGCACTTTGTCATTTTGAATTTGGGAAGGTAACGGGATTATCCTCTGAAATTTCCCATAACGGAACTCAGACCGAGTAATACCGTTTTCTTCACTCTTGGTTTCAGTTTTACGCTCACCGGTAATCGAAATTGATTCGGGAGTTGCTTCTACATTGATATCTTTTGGTTCTAGACCAGGTACTTCTAGTTTCAAGCGAATTGCATCATCAGTTTCTTCTAGTTCAGCAGCAGGACTAAATATAAATCCAGACCTCTCACCACCATTAGTAGTTGGCATCAATCTGTCAAATAAACGATTCATTTGCCTCTGCAAGGTGTCGATTTCTCGGAATGGTTCCCAAGATTCAGTATCCCGAAATGGTTCTAAACGTTCACTATCCCGGAATGGGTTCCAACGCACCAGTGCCATAACTATCACCTCTAAGATGAACTATTTTGTCTTAGGAGGCTCAATTTCAAGCTTCTTAGCTTGCAAACAGCTGATAAAATGGTTATTAAGCAATCTTAAATTGCACAAAGCTCAATCTCAAGCTTCCTAGTTATTAGACTAAATCAACCTTCAAGTTGAGCAGGTTCGGTTTTATAACAATGTGCGATCGCAATAACCGTACCTGCTCAAATGCTCACAAAAAATCAGGAATTTCTACATCCTTCTAGAGACGTAACACTTCCAATACTTTTCGGTTAAGGGGGAAAGGGGAAAGGGAAAGGGTTTGAATTTCCCTTTCCCCTTTAACCTTTCCCCAGACCAAAAGAGAGATTATTGGGTTTATCCGAAAAGTATTGGTAACACTTCTACATCTCTACTCCTGACTTGTAGCAGGCGGTGCAGCAGGTTGCGATTGAGGTTGTTGGCGTAAACGGCGCAACGAGTCCCGCAACTTGTTCTGGTTAGAGCTATCTCTTCGCCGCCGCCGATTTGCGGTTGGTTGTGGCTTTTGTGATGAATTACTACCCGCTCGTTCAGTACGGATACGGCGTAGAGATTCTCTTGCACTTCCTTGAGAAGGAGTTGTCCTAGCTCCAGATGATGAGTTTGTACTAGTACTTTCCCTTCTTTGAGGTTCCAGTCGCCGACTAAATCCAGATATTGCCGGTCTTGTGACCGTAGCTTGATTAGATGAGGGTGCCAACTCTCTGCGCCTACGTTTTGGGGTTTCTTCTGTGGAATTAGCAGCCGTCGTCTGTTGCGTTCTCTCTTCTGCTTCTCTTTGTCGTTTCCGTTCTTGAACTTGGCGCGATCGCCGGGAACCTTGTATGGCAAATTCAGTGGCTATTGATACCCCTTGTCTACCACCTTCTGCGGGTTTTAATTTCCAGTCACGCGCCTGTCTTACAGTTTCTTCGTCCAAATCGCGGTTTCCACTGGAGCGAGCAATCCGCACATTGGTAACATTGCCTTGTGCGTCAGTATCAACAGCTACTTCTACTCTACCTTCAACTCCTCGCCGCCTTGCTGCTTCTGGATATTTGGCATTACATTCGCGGCAGGCTGCACGACCATTACCATTACCTGAACTGTTAATTTTTGGAGGTGTTGGTGCTGTTGGCGCTGTTGCTACTGGCGGACGATTTTCTGTTTGATTACCAGTACCTGAGCCAATACCACTGCCATTACCTGAGCCAATACCACTACCATTACCTGAGCCAATACCACTACCATTACCTGAGCCAACACCACTACCATTACCTGAGCCAACACCACTACCATTACCTGAGCCAATGCCACCACCAGTGCCAGTGCCAGTTCCTCCACCAGCGCCAGTACCGCTACTTGTACCTACAGCAATACCACTACCTGAGCCTAAACCAACACCAGAGCCGCCACCGCCACCACCGCCACCACTACTCTGAGGAGCAACGGTTGTCACAGGGACGAATGGTTTCGGAGCAATTTGCGTATTTGTTGGCTGTGGGTTTTGAGTAGTTTGTTTTGGTTGTTCAACTGCTTCAATTTTTGGTCTTTCAATCAATTCTTGTACTGGTTTTTGTACTTGTGGAGTTTCTATAGATTGTTTTTGAACAACTTCAGGTTCTTTTTTGGGTTCTTCTAGAATTTTTTCAAGTGGTTTTTCTGGTTCCGCGGCCGGAGAATCGACGATCGCCACCTCTATCGCTTCATCTTCTCCTGTAGGCACTCTCGTCAAATAATTACTTATGCCTGAGGACAGTACGCCGATATGCAGCGCCAGTGAACCTATCAGACTGTAAGTCAGAAAAGACTTGAGAGCCTCAACTTCTTTGGAACGTTGCTCGACAGTAATGCCAGAAAAGCTCATAGCTATTGCTACCTATTCTCACTAATTTAGCCATCTTAGAATGCAAGGTTACAAATATCAAGTAAAGAATTAAAATTAATTGGAATATAGTTACGGAACCCTTCACTAGCAAAAACATCTTTTAAAACCACCAATATCATGGTTTTTGAACAAAATTAATTTTTATTTCAATTCAATTAAATTTTTTTATGTAAAGCAAACGAACAATTAAATAAAAATCATGATGGCTACATTTGAAAAATTTATCATTATATTTTATATTTTATTGAGAAAAAGTTTCAGTTTTGAACTAGATTCTGGTAGTCTGATTTTGTATTGTGAGATGACGTGATAGAGGCACTACATGGGAATTCAGAATTTGTTTGCAGCAGGTGGTATCGTCATGTGGCCCCTGTTGGCGTTTTCGGTATTGGGTGTGGCACTGATCATTGAGCGGATCAGATTTTGGGTAAGGATTAATCAGCGTCAAAATCGGGTGGTGCGAGATGTTTTGAATCTCTACCGTCTCGATAATGTTGTCGGTGCAATGGATAAACTTCAGAAAAACGCAGATTTACCACTCGCCCGGATTTTTCTAGCGGCTTTAGAATTAGAGGAGCCAAATCCAGAGGAATTTCGTTTGGCGTTAGAAAGTGAATCGCAGGCTGAGATACCTGTTTTAAAACGTTTCCAAAACCTTTTCGAGACAATCATTAGTCTGGCACCATTGTTAGGTCTTCTCGGCACAGTATTAGGATTGATAGCCTCCTTTGCTTCCTTAAATCTTGGTGACGTAGGAGGTAGCAAAACCGCAAGTGTTACGGCTGGGATTAGTGAAGCTCTAGTATCAACAGCATCAGGATTGATAGTTGCTATATTCATACTCATGTTTGCCAATACCTTCCGGGGACTGTATCAACGGCAAATTGCACTAATTCAAGAGTATGGGGGACAGTTAGAATTACTTTACCGCCGCCGCTATGAACGAGGAGAAAAAACTTATGCGTCTACCAGATGAGCCAGAACTTCCATTACAGATCAACATCGTACCGATGATTGACGTGATTTTTGCAATTTTGACATTTTTTATCATGTCAACTTTGTTTTTAACCCGCTCAGAAGGTTTACCAGTAAATTTACCGAAGGCCAGCACAGCGAAACAACAGCAAGTTCCCACTAGAATTACCATTACGGTAGATGACAAAGAACAGGTAAGTTTAAACCGGAAACCGATAGCAGTTGATGATGTGACAGAGCAAGTACGTGCTTTAGTTGGTTCTAACCCAGACGTGTTGGTGATTATTAATGCTGATGAGAAAGTTGATTATGGTCGAGTAGTAGCGGTGATGGATCGGGTTCGTAAAGTTGAAGGGGCAAAGTTAGCGATCGCTACCCAAAAATAAAAAGTAGAAATATTGTACATCAGAAGTTCAGAGAGTCAGGAAAATTTGATATTCTGACTCCTAACTCCTTTCTATCTAAAAACTAATATCAGCTACCGTTACGCATCTGCAATTCTTGATATATAAGTTTAAGTAATAATTCTTGGTGGGAATGGATGAAAAAGTGGTCGCCGTTGAACTCATGTAATGAGAAAGCAGCGATGGTCTGTTCTCGCCATGCTTGCAAAGCTTCATGACCAACATCTTGGTCTTGCAAACCACCAAAAACACTAATAGGACACTCCAATGGCTGCTTTGGAGTGTAAATATAAGTTTCTAGAACTGCAAAATCTGCCCGCAAAATCGGGAGAAATATCTGCATTAGTTCCTCGCTTTCTAACACTGCTTTGGGTGTACCGTTAAGGCTGCGTAGCTCGTCCTGCAAATCATGGTCTGATAGGATGTGCAGGGGTGGTTTTATGGGTGGTAATTGTGGAGCGCGACGAGCAGAGACGAAGAGGTGAAAGGGAGTAAGATTATACTGAGAGCGAAGTAGACGGGTCAACTCAAAGCTAACTAACCCGCCCATACTATGACCGAAGAAGGCGAATGGTTTGTCTAAGTATGGTAACAGAACTGGTGCGATCGCTTCCACAAGAGGTTCTAATCGCGTCAAGGGTGCTGACTTAATCTGTCTTCCCCGTCCCAGATATTCCACAGCACAGACTTCGACATTACGCGGTAGATTATTAGGCCAAGTGCGAAAAATTGCTGCGCTACCACCAGCGTAGGGGAAGCAGAATAAACGCAAGTTTGCTTGCGGATTTGGTTGAGGACAGATAACCCAGGAATTGAAGCTTGGTGTAGTTGTCATAATAGAGCTTAGAGTTGGATAACACAACTCTGCTTTAATTTTTAAGTATATTAACTGATAATCTTATGACAGGAATGGAACCTTGGGCGATATCAGCCGTTAGCGGTGTCGCCGCGATGGTTTTTCAAAGCGGTGGCCAAGCTTTAGGAGTATTGGGCAAAACTCTGGATGAAAAAACCAAAAAGTTAATTTTTGCTGCATCAAAGCAATATGAAAAGAACTATGAAGAACGGCATGGCATTCTCAAAGTATTAGGAATGCGTGAACCTGTCAAGCTGGAATCGCTCTATACAGCAGTGCAGTTTTTAGATGATGATACTATTCAGAGTTTTGAATCTATTGAGAATTTAGAAAATTTCTATCGTCAAGCTAAAGTCAGAAGGTTTCAATCTCAAGATAAGTGCAAACAAAAAGGAATAAAAGTTGCTAACGATAAGCAATATCTGATGGTACTTGGTGGCCCTGGTGCTGGAAAGTCTACATTTGTGCGGAAGATGGGACTAGAAGCGCTCAAAGGTAAAAAAGGAGGGTTTAAACACGCTTGCATTCCAGTTTTTATTGAATTGAAAAGGTTTGCATCTAGCAATATTAATATTGAAACGTTCATTGCTGAAGAGTTTCGTATTTGCGGCTTTCCATCACCTGATGAATTTGCAGCCAAAGCTTTAGAAGAAGGTAAGTTACTAATTTTGCTGGATGGTTTGGATGAAGTACCAACAAAAAACTTGACTGAGGCAATTAGCCAAATTCAAAATTTTGTTGACAAATATGATCAAAATCGTTTCATTGCCTCCTGTCGAACGGCAGCTTATCGCAGCGCTTTTCGTCGCTTTAGCGATGTATCAATGGCAGACTTTGATGATACCCAAATTCAGCAATTTATTTATAACTGGTTTCATTCAGATGTAGATAAGCAGGAGAAGACAGGCGAGAAATGCTGGGAGTTACTGCAAAAACTAGAACATGAAGCTGCAAAAGAGTTGGCACACACACCTTTATTGTTGACATTTCTGTGTTTAGTTTATGACCGTTCCCAAAGTTTTCCAAATAATCGTAGTGTTCTTTACCGGAAGGCACTGCGGATATTGCTAGAAGAGTGGGCATCAGAAAAGCGAATTCTCAGAGAAGAGATTTATCAAGGACTGCATACAGAATTAGAAGAGATATTACTATCAGAGATTGCTTATACAGGTTTTGAGTCTGACAGACTGTTCTTTTCTGGGCGTGATATTGTTCAGCAAATCAAAACATTCTTAGCAAGTAATCTTAATGCACCTCAACATTTAGATGGGGAATCAGTGCTGAATGCGATCGCTGTTCAACAAGGAATTTTAGTAGAACGAGCTGAGGATGTCTTTTCTTTCTCTCATCTAACGCTACAGGAATATTTAACAGCACAATATATTGATGACCATCGCCAAGTTGAGAAGTTAGTTACTGAACACATAACAGATAAACGCTGGAAAGAGGTGTTTTTGTTAGTAGCCGGGTTAATGCGTAGTGGTGCAGATGATTTGCTGCTGCTGATGGAAAAGGAAGCGCAAAAATATATTAATACCCCGAAGTTACAAGCTTTATTAAACTGGGCTGAACAGGTAACAGTTGGATCAGCAGGGGATTTTAAACCTGTGGGTAAACGTGCAGTTGCGATCGCCAACTCCTACGTCAACTCCAATTCCAATTCCAATACCAATACTACTAACCCTATCGCCAATTCCTACGTTAAGTCCAACGCCAATGCCAACGCCATCGCCAATGCCATCGCCAATGCCATCGCCAACATTAACAGCAACGTCAACGTCAACGCTTACGCCAACACCAAAGCCGTCGCCATCGTCATCACGATCGCCATTGTCAAAGCTATCGACCACTCTCGTGAACTGGAAAAATTAAAAATCTTCGATAAAATCAACTTGACTGTGCTGATTGCTCGACTAGAAGCACTCAAAGTTCAGGTTCCTGATGATCGACAGCAACCAGAAATACTTCAAGCATTTGCTAAGTGCTTCCAAGAAACCTTACTTAATGCTTTCTATCTCACCCCAGAAATGGTCAATTTATCTAAGGAAGAAGCAGATGCACTCAACAATTATCTATACGCCAATAACCTGATTATCCAGTGTAAACAAGCAGCAGTGCGGGTATCGCCCCAAACCTGGGAAGCAATTGAGGCGCGGATGTTGTTGGTTCCAGGTAGTTAAGCAACAATAAAAAATGAAACGGTAGCCAGATTAAACGCTCCATGAGTTCATTACAACAGGCTAAAGATACAAAAACTCGAACCTTTACAGCAATCTTGCATTGGGAAGAGGATGTTTCTGTAGCTGAACGTCCAGAGGTGGGAACCGCCAGCCAAGGAGAGACAATAGAAGAAGCGATCAAAATTATACATAACTTACGCATTGAAAACCTGAAATCTCGATCCCCCCTAACCCCCCTTTTTAAAGGGCTACGGTGTACACACAAATCATCTGATCCCCCTAAATCCCCCTTAAAAAGGGGGACTTGAAGAAATTTCCCCCCT
>NZ_JAAGOG010000162.1:0-18528 GCF_010747425.1 Nostoc sp. UIC 10630 | reverse complement strand
ATACCGTCTCTGCTGCTGAAAACCCTGATACAACTCCATTGTGGCAACCCAAGTAAAAACTTAAGTTCTAAAGTTTCTTACTAAGAGGTTTTTAAAAGCATTTTTAGTCTCTGCTTATGGCTGGCGATCGCTCTTAAGGCGGGCGAAACAGCGCCATCGCTGTTGGAGAAGATGGGCAATACAATTATTCCTTTGGGCAAGAGTGTTGAGTGTTGCGGCGTGATGCTGGAGTTTGAGGATGTGAAGATGACAAATATTGCTCAACTGCTTGTCGATGTGCCGCAGTGGACTGAGTGGATGGCGTGAGAAAGTTGCGATGCGATCGCTTACCAAAAGAATTTGCATTGAGCAAAACAGATGCGAGATGCTAAAAAATAGCACCCCGCAAACCTGACCACTTGGTGACTTGCTCCCGCGCTAACTCGGATTAACCAACCACAAAATTGTTGTTGGTTAGTGACAATCCAGTAGATAGTTGTGCGAATTTTACTTGAGTAAACTCAGAAGCACTGCCATCAAAGTCAAAGAACAATCCACCCGTAGCACTGTTATAGATAAATCGCTGAGTATTAGTGGTTGCAGATGCTCCGATGGTAAACTGACTTGTCTGAAGTGTACCGATTAATAACTCGTTATCAAAAATAGCAGATGATACCTGAATCAATTCATTACTGGCGTTGAAGTCATAAACACGATCAACATTTGCATAGTAATTAGTATTGAAAACAAAGGTATCAGTACCATCCCCACCATAAAAGATATCATTACCCTCGCCACCTGTAAGGATATCGTCACCAGCACCACCATTGAGAGTGTTGTTGCCATTCGTGTTAGAAGCGGAAAGAGAATCATTACCATCGCCACCATCCAACAGATTATTGCCTCTTGAATAGTCGTTAATACTTAAGTAATCATTACCAGCACCACCATTGAGGGTGTTATTGCCTAGTAAGTTGTTGTCGTAGATACTAAGAGAATCATTGCCATCGCCCCCAGACAGTAGGTTATTGCCTTTTGAATACTCAATATACAAGGTATCATCCCCAGTGCCACCATTGAGAGTGTTGTTGCCATTCGTGTTAGAAGCCGAGAGATAATCATTATCATCGCCCCCATTAAGCACTTTACTTGTTGAACCGCTAGCATTCAAGGTATCATCACCAGCGCCACCACTCAGGGTGTTATTGCCATTCGTGTTAAAAGCAGAGAGAGAATCATTACCATTGCCCCCATCCAACAGGCTATTGCCTGTTGAACCGTCAGCATTCAAGGTATCATCACCAGCGCCACCACTCAGGGTGTTATTGCCAAACGAGCGAGATTCGTATGTGATAGAGAGGTCGCGGAGTGAGTATTCGTCTTCGTAGGGGGTGTATTCATAGTAGCCAGAGGTAGAGAGAAAATCATTGCCATCGCCCCCATCCAATAGGTTATTGCCTAATGAACCGCTACCATACAAGGTATCATCACCAGTACCACCGATGAGGGTGTTATTGCCAAATGAGCTAAGGTCATTGCTGTCTGGGTAGGAGGTGGATCGATAGCCAGAGGTAGAGAGAAAATCATTGCCATCGCCCCCATCCAATAGGTTATTGCCTGTTGAATAGTCAGCATTTAAGGTATCATCCCCAGCGCCACCACTAAGGGTGTTATCGCCTGTTGAAAATTCAACATTTAAGTAATCGTTACCAGTACCACCAACGAGGGAGTCATTGTCCGTACTACCAACAAGAGTATCATTGCCCGCGCCACCAATTAGGGTATCATTGCCCGCACCACCTCTGAGCAGGTCGTTTCCACTCAAACCGTCAATCATGTCATCGCCACCCTGACCATTGATGACATCATCTGAATTATTAAAGCCGTTAACATTATTGTTCAGGTCGTTAAGGAAAGTGACTGTGTTCTTGTTGAAAATAGTACTTTGGGTAGAGTTTGCATTCAAGACATCAAAGCTATCCGTGATGCTAGTTTGCCCATAAAATAGGATATTACCCAAGTTGACAACAGCACCAGTAGATTTGCTGAGGTTTTCTAGGTTTTCCAGGGCAAAGTTTTGCAGGATGATTTTGGAACTATCCCCCACGTCAAAGGTGATTTCTAGATTGCTGCCATTCTGGGTCAGCGCTAGATTTCGAGCAGTAAAACCATAGTTCCCAACGAAATTTAGGGTATCTACTTCAGCAATGACTGCTGCTGAGGGGTTTACACCTTTACCTACTCCACCAAAATCGGTGATAGTATAATAAGTATTATCGTAGTTGTAAATGTCATTACCACCTCCACCAGTCAGGGTGTTGTCGTAACCGCCATTGGCGTACAAGGTATCATTACCCTTCGTTCCAATAATATTTGCCATACTTTTACTTCCCTCAATCGATTTTTTCAGTAATTTCAGTTTTGAAGATAGCTGTAGTGGGACTTAAACAAAAAGTAGCCAGAAAAGAGCCTAAAACCTATATGCCGATGTGTATTTTCCTTACCTTGCATGGGTTTCAGGCTTGTTTCTGCCTCAAAAATGTTTAAGTTGCGTTAGTGCTGTTTCAGGCACAAACGCCTCCTAAAATTTGATGTTGTCGGCATACTTTTCTCCGTCACCTTTGGAAAATATTACTATTTCTCAAAAATTTAGCCATAAAAGAATGGCTTGTAGTAACCTGACACTGACCATATACTATCGTATTTACTTAGATGTCTTTGTTTCCAGACACATCTTTGCATATTCTTCACATTATTTACTGATAAATTTACGTAAAAATATTTTGATTTATGTACTATTAATGTACAGTTTTTTCCTCTTGCTAAAGGCTATTATCAATTGGATAGCGTTTATAACCAAGGAATTTGCGATCGCAGACATTACTGCTTCTGCCTCCAAAGCACAGATCAATCACATGACCTTTGTTCTCAAAAATTCTCCAATCCTTGAGATTATATAGAATGTTACGTATATCCCTACGCTTTATTTTCGAGCGGTAGTTAAATTGGGATGAAGCGTCAAACCAATTTGGAATTGATAATTCGCAATTCGCAGTTAAAACAATTGCGAATTGCGAATGGGCGAAAAAGCGAATTGTTTGGTGTCAGTCAGCAATAATATAAGTACTACTACACCAATCATTGACACCACCCGCCAGGATATTTCTTAAACACTCACGCCAGTGGAAAGTCCAACTGTCCAAGGATGGAAAAGGCTGAAGCTAAAAATGCGGGAAGGATTTCACATCGGTGGTCGGTTCTACAACCAGTTAATCTCCAAGGTTGGCAAGGCTGAGGTTTTTTAATTCAAAATGCAAAATTCAAAATGCAAAATTAATTTTGAATTGGAGCGAAGCGACTCGCCTTACTGGAACGCATACCTGGGGCAGTGGCAGGTTTGGGTTAACTTTGCAGACGAGTGTAGGTCTGTGGTGTGCGATTGGTTGGTGGCGGTGTAGATCGATAAAGCTTTGGTAAAGAGTCGAGTTAATTCATGCTTTAGATTTAGTCTCCCCAGCTTTTTTCGAGACAGCAATTGCACCAACTCCAAACAATAGACCTAGTAGGGAAGTAGGTTCTGGTACTGATGTAGATGAAGAACTCAGGGTAATATTGGCAGCAGAATCTTGATAAATGTATGTTCCTGCCCGTCCCACTTCACCCGTCAAGCTAATTTCAGAGCTTGAAGTTTTTTCTAAGGTATATCTTGGAGCATCAAAAGCAATGCCAAAATCAACTACTAAATTCCAATTCGACCCAGAACCAAGCTCAAAATCAACATCTGGGGTTAAGTTCCCGCCATTAGTAGATCCTCTCTTCAAATTCAAGTTTAGATTGCTGACGGATAGCTCCCAATCGCTCAAAGTCCCGGATTCTGAGTAAACCACGAATCCAGAATATTCGCTCTTGAATGGCAAAGAGTTCGTAAGGAATGGGCTAGTAGCATCGACTAAGGTAAAATCACCTGAAAATTCTTGTCTAGTTAGAATCGCTCCCAGTACGGGAGTAGCATAAAATACGCTTGCAACTACCAAACCAATCACGGCGACGCTAACTTTGGGGAGTCGAACTTGATTCATGGATTGGGTATGCTATCTAAAATTGTTGAAGGTACGCTATCACATCCTTGGCAACTTAAGATACATTCGGTACACCAAAATTTTCTGCGATACCTGCGGTGTTCTCGAAGAATCGCTCAAGCCCAGAAATGGGCAATATACTATTAAAGAATTACTTTGTACCCTAACTAAATGATAAGCGTTGCGGCGTGATACTGGAGTTTGAAGACGCAAGCCCAGACAAATTCTAGCGTGGCAAAACTAGCTAGAGCAAAAACTTAAACCTAGTAAATTCGTTATTATTGAAAATTTTAGTTTACCTATTTACGCCTATTTCAATCATTAAAAATCTACTCTAGCAAGTTTTACCACTCTAGGAATGATTTACGCCGAGCAATTGAGCGTGAAGAATTTCGAGTTTACTATCAACCAATTGTAGCACTCACAAGTGGTTCTATTTTAGGTTTTGAAGCACTGTTGCGCTGGCAGCATCCAGAACGTGGTTTACTTCCTCCGGCTGATTTTATTCCCTTAGCACAAGAAACAGGATTAATTGTGGAAATCGGCTACTGGGTTTTGCAGCAAGCTTGTCATCAAATGCAACAATGGTTAACGGCTCATTATAGTACTTCCTTGGAGAGGATTAGCGTGAATCTTTCACTCAAGCAATTTTCTCAGCCTGATTTGATAGAACGGATTGCTCAAATTCTAGTGACTACTGGTCTTAACCCTCATAACTTAATACTAGAGATTACTGAAAGCGCAATTATGGAGAATAGTCAAGCAATTACCACACTTTCACAACTGCAACACTTAGGTATTCAATTATCAATTGATGACTTTGGTACAGGGTATTCTTCGTTAGAGCGCCTTTATAACTTTCCGATTAGTAACTTAAAGATTGACCGCTCTTTTATTAATCGAAAGGATGCAAACTACAAAAATTTAGAAATTGTGGAAATCATCGTGTCTCTGGCGCGTAAGTTAGGTGTCAATGTGACGGCGGAAGGAGTAGAAACAACTGAACAACTAGCATTTCTCAAAAAATTGAATTGTGAGAATGCCCAAGGATATTTGTTTTCCCAACCAGTAGATAACTTAGCCGCAATACAATTATTGAAGGACAGGGGCGCAGAGAGTCTCTTGGGCAGAGATGAGGATTGTCTATGAGTTCTTTCCTGTCCCACGTCAGTCTCTACAATGGGAAGACTCTCCCTGTGTTGAGAGGATTTGCCGACAGCCACATAGTACCGTTTCACGAAAATAATGAAACAGATGCAAACTCTGAAAGCTTCGCTAATCATCGTTTTATTTTTAGATTTGCGTAAAATAAGCTTTAATAGCCATGTTCTGCACCTATCACAAAGCAAAATCAGATCAAATGTCTAAATAAAACCAATATTTTCTTATGAAGTATTCTCAGCCATATCCAGTTTTGCTGGCAGAAGATAATGTTGCAGACTTAATTTTTATACAGCGTGCTATCCGTAAAGCAAATGTACCCTTTTCTCTTCAAGTTGTCAGTAACGGTGAGGAAGCAGTGAGATATCTGTTAGGTGAAGAACAGTATGCAGATCGAAAGCTTTATCCCTTCCCAGCCCTATTAATTTCAAATATGAAAATGCCTAGAATGAACGGTTTAGAGTTATTGGCATGGGTGAAGCAGCAACCGAATTTCCAAAATTTACCTGTGATTGTTATGAGCAGCTCTGAAGATCCCGACGAAATGAGTCAGGTTATAACTTTGGGTGGTAGTGCTTACTTTGTAAAAACAAGTTGTTTAGATATGTTGTCCCAAATTGTGAAAAAGATGGTTTCATTCTTACCAGAGCAAAATCAAGAACTATAAGTTTAGCAGTACTATAATGTTAGGAAAAATACATAGTTTGTTACGCAAGCATTAAAGCCGAATATGCTGCTAGGAAAACATTTTTGGTTGCTAGGTTACCCCATCACAATTGTCACCAGCCTTGTGGCAGTGCTACTTTCGCTGCTCTTATCGCCACTAGTACCACAAAGTTACCTCATTTTGTTTCTTGCGGCTATAGTAGTTAGCTCTTGGTCTGGAATTCGCAACGTCAGCTTACTAGCTACCATTATTTCTAGCTTGGCAATTGCCTACTTCTTTTTGGCTCCAGTTTATTCGGTAGCTGTTGCAACTAATAGTGGCATTCTGGAGTTGGCCTTATTTGTGGCAGTGGGTTTGCTAATCAGCTTTTTAGGTACTGCTCGTTACACCAGGAAAAATCATCTACAACAAAGCGAACAGCTTTTAGTCCGTGCCATCTGTGAAGCTCCAATACCAATCATGCTACACGCTGAAGATGGGCAAATTCTTCAAATTAACCAGGCTTGGACACAGTTAACAGGTTATAGTACCGTGGACATCCCGACCATTTCCGAATGGACTCAAAAAGCTTACGGTGAAAGGCAGCAATTGGTAAAAGCTGACATTGACCGTCTCTATAATCTAAACACAAGGGTTGCTGAGGGAGAATATATTATCACCACCAATAGCGGTGAAACTCGGATTTGGGACTTTTACTCAGCTCCTTTGGGCAAACTGCCTGATGGTAGACGCTTAGTAATTTCTACAGCAATTGACATTACTCAGCGCAAACAAGCAGAAGATGAACTAAAGCAAAGTTATCATCTGTTGCAAGCGGTGATTGAGGGAACCACAGATGCGGTCTTTGTGAAAAACCAACAAGGTCGTTACACATTTATTAATTCCAGCACAGCTCGAATTTTTGGCAGAGCAAAACAAGAAATTATTGGTTGTGACGATACAGAACTTTTGCCGCATAATTTAGCGATCGCTTTGAAAGAAGCTGACAGGACAATTATGCAGACAGGTCGGGGGCAAGTAGTAGAAGAGCAAATATTTCAAGATGGCTCGATTCATACTTATCTTTCCACAAAAGACCCTTATCGGGATACAGAAGGTAATATCATCGGTATCATTAGTATAGCAAGAGACATTACAATACGTAAGCAAACTCTTGAGGCATTGTCGCGTTCCTTACAACGCTTGGAAACTTTAAGACAAATCGACCGTGCTATTCTCACAGCCGAGTCTACCGAAGACATTGCCCGTGCTGCACTTTTACGAATGTATGATGTGCTACCTTACTCTCAAGCCGTTGTTGCATTGTTTAACTTTGCAACAGGCACAGCAGATATACTTGCAGGCAGTATCGATGGCGTGTCAACAGGAGAAAACATCCAGCTTGAGCAGCTAATCCCTACTTTCGTTCCTAATGAATTAGAGATAATTCGTTATGTCGAAGATATTAACAGCCTTCAGGAGCGACTACCTTTAATCGAGAAGCAACTTCAAGAAGGTCAGCGGAGTTTCCTAGCAGTATCACTTGTGGTTCAAGGAGAGTTAATTGGGGAATTAATTGTGTTTGCTAACCAAACAGCCGCATTTAATGAAGAACACCAACAAATTGCTATTGATGTTGCCAACCAGCTGGCTGTAGCTATACAGCAGACTCGCCAACGGCAACAACTGCATTTTTATACTACCGAACTCGAAAGCCGAGTAATTGAGCGAACAGCAGCGCTGGAAGAATCGAATGCGGACATGGAAGCATTTACTAATTCAGTTTCTCACGACTTACGCGAACCTGTGCGTGTTTTACAAGGCTTTGCTCAAATTTTGTTAGAAGACTACGCCCAGCAACTCGACCCTGTGGCTCAGGACTTTATCGAGCGCATTCGCGCCAACGCCGCGCGAATGGAAAGGTTATTACAAGATTTGTTAGCATACAGTCGCTTGAATCGCAACGAGCTATCACTAAAACCCATCAGCTTATTAAATGTGGTAGCAGAGGTCTTGAGTCAACTGGAGTCACAAATTGCAGACAAACAGGCGATTGTGACAGTAGAAGAACCATTACTTGCAGTAGTTGGGCATTATACTACTCTTGTTCAGGTAGTTGTCAATCTACTAAGCAATGCGATCAAATTTGTGGTTCCCGGAGTTCAACCGCGTGTGCGGTTATGGGCAGAACAAGGTAATGGATGGGTGCGCTTATGGGTGGAAGATAATGGGATTGGTGTCGAGCCGAAGCACCAAGTCAGAATTTTCAAAGTTTTTGAACGCTTGCACGCTGAAGAAGTTTATCTTGGGACTGGCATTGGGTTAGCGATTGTGCGTAGAGGCATTGAGCGTATGGGAGGGCAGGTTGGCATAGAATCAACTGCACGCCAAGGAAGTCGTTTCTGGATACTGTTACCGTATCCTTCTGGAGATAGTATTCTTAATTAAGATTGGTCAATTATTAAGGTTTACAGCCGCACGAGGTTTGACATTAGTTGAACCAGTCTACATACTACTGTTGATGACTAATTGTATTGACTGCTGATACAAAACTTAAATGCTGCGTTTACTTCTGATTGATGATAACGAACACGATCGTGCCTTAATTACTTATAAGCTCAAATCTGAGTTTCCTGACATTCAGATTGAAGAAGTTATAACAGCAGATAATTTCCACCAAGCAAAAGCAGCAGGTAATTTCGAGTTTGTCATCACCGATTATCGTCTACGTTGGAGCGATGGCATAACCGTTTTACAAGAAATTAAATCGCGCTACTCCAACTGTCCTGTCATCATGTTTACCGATAGTGGCTCTCAGGAGATTGCTGTCGAAGCAATGAAAGCGGGGCTGGATGACTACATTATCAAATCAGCAAAATATTATGTTCGTTTACCTGCTGCTGTGCGTTCAATTTGGCAACGAGTTCAACAACAACGAGCAGCCCAGAAAGCCCTTGATGACGCTAATAGGCGTTGTTCAGAGATTCTAGAAAGTATAAAGGATGCCTTTTGCGCTTTAGATGAGCAGTTCCGATTTACCTACGTCAATCGCAAAGCCGAGCAAATTTTGCTCAAAACCCAAGCAGAGCTTCTGGGCAAGAATATTTGGGAAGAATTCCCGCAAGCTGTCGGTTCAGTTTTTTATCAGAAATATTATGAAGCTGCAACCACAAAACTTCTCGTTCAATTTGAAGCATTTTGTCCCTATCTCGATATCTGGCTGGAAGTGAGGGTTTATCCTCACTTTAATGGACTGAGTATTTATTCTCTGGACATTACTGCTCGCAAATGCTCCGAAATCGAAAGGGAGCAGTTTCTTGCCCGCGAACAAGCTGCCCGTACCGAAGCCGAAGCCCAAGAAAGACGTTCTACCTTTTTAGCCGAAGCGAGCCGAATTTTAGCTTCTTCACTCGATTACCGGACTACGCTCACTAGCGTAGCTAGTATCGCCGTTCCAAGTCTTGCCGACTGGTGCTTTGTGGATATTGTTGAAAATCATTCAATCGCTTTTAATGAGCCAATCATTGTGGCATCCGACCCAAATCAGGAGATATTAGTTCGAGAACTTCGGCAACGTTATCCACCCCCAGTTGATGCCGATTTTGGCGCACCAAAAGTTTTACGAACTGGACAGCCCCAACTAGTCACGCAAGTTCCAGAGTCATTTTTGTTATCTACAGCGCAAGATAGCGAACATTTAAACTTAATGCGCCAGTTGAATGCACAATCTTATATAATCGTGCCACTAATTGCAGGTGGGCAGAAGCTCGGTACAATCGCTTTTGTGTCTGCACAGCCAGAACGTCGTTATCAAAACGCGGACTTGACAATGGCAACTGAACTTGCCTCTCGCGCTGCCATTGCCATTGATCATGCCAGGCTTTACCGGGAAGCTTGGGAAGCTAACCGTATCAAAGACGAGTTTTTAACGATCATTTCCCACGAACTACGCACGCCTCTGACATCCATTTTAGGTTGGGCGAAAATGCTTCGACAAAGCAAGTTCAATCCCAGCAGCCTTGATAAAGCTTTAGAGAGCATCCAGAGGAATGCTGAACTTCAAAACAAACTCATTGAAGATATTCTCAATGTTTCACGGATTGTCCAAGGTAAAATCCGTCTTAACCTCATCCCCGTTGATTTAGCACCTTTGATTGCTGGCGTAGTCGAAAGTATAACTCCTACAGCTACTACCAAAGCAATACAGTTGCAGACCGTAGTTGACCCGAATTTGGCTGGGGTGATGGCAGATCCCGACCGATTGCAACAGGTGGTGTGGAATCTGCTTTCTAACGCTGTCAAATTTACCCCTTCTGGAGGACGGGTAGAAATACGGCTCCAAAAGGTAAATTCAATGGCTCAAATCACTGTGAGCGATACCGGAGTTGGTATTAGCCCTAATTTTCTCCCCTACGTCTTTGAACGCTTCCGTCAAGCTGATGCGACAACCACCAGAGCTAATAGTGGGCTAGGTTTAGGATTGGCGATTGTACGTTATTTGGTGGAGATGCACAATGGCACAGTTTCCGCAACTAGTGATGGTGTAGGTAATGGTGCAACTTTCACTGTACAATTACCCATCCCAATCGCAGAACCTATTGTGCAGCCTACCAAATTGGAATCGGTAGCTAGTGATTCGTTTCCGCAACTCAGCAACTTACGAATTCTTGTTGTTGATGATAATTTTGATACTCTCGAACTGATTACTTTCATTTTAGAACAGTGTCAAGCACAGGTAACGACTGCGACATCCGTTCCCGATGCCTTAGCCGCTCTCTCACAATTTCAACCAAACATTCTCATTAGTGATCTCGGTATGCCGGGTGAGGACGGTTATTCTTTGATTCGCAAAATCCGACAGATGACAACCGACCAAGGAGGTCAAATTCAGGCTGTGGCTCTGACGGCATTTGCCGGCGAATCCGAACGTAATAGAGTGTTAGCGGCTGGGTTTCAAATGTATCTATCTAAGCCTGTTGACCCTGCTTCCTTAGTTGCAGCCATCGTTAAGTTGACTCAAATAAATACATGAGTTGAAAATTATTTCTGGCGAATATGCAAAGTTCGTTTTTTGATAATTACTATTTGTCTTTGATACCTTTGGGGATGAGTATGAAGTTTACAGGCAATGCACGAAACGATTAATTCCTTACCTATTCTAGGGCGTGTTTTAAAACTCGGTAAAATGGTTGAGAACACTAAAAATTAACAAAGTTAACTAACATTTATCTATGATCCTTCCACCGCAAAGTCGGGGCGACTTGACAGAGCGACAATGGAAGCGCCTGATGCCACTGCTTCCAGCTCAAAAACCAAAAACAGGTCGCCCAAGCTGCATACCACCGCACAATGATCAATGGTATGTTGTGGATTTTACGAACCGGAGCGCCGTGGCGCGATTTACCAGAACGTTATGGAGAGTGGGAGACAGTAGCAGGTCGGTTTTACCGTTGGCGCAGAAGTGGAATCTGGCAAAAGATTTTACAGTCCTTGCAGCAACAGGCCGATGCGTCGGGGCAACTTAATTGGGAACTACATTACGTAGATGGCAGTGTTATCCGTGCCCACCAACATGCGGCGGGAGCAAAAAGGGGGAGCTAGATCCTAACAGTGAGCTATCTGAAATTGAACAAGTTCAGCGCATAGAGGCTTTAGGACGTTCTAAAGGTGGCTTTAGTACCAAAATTCATCTGCGCTGTGATGGTAATGGTTTACCTATTACATTTTTGCTCACAGTTGGTGAACGTCATGAAGCAGTGGTATTTGAGCAATTAATGTCACAAGGAGCGGTAAAACGTGCAAGTGTTGGTCGTCCTCGCTTACGCCCAAAGAGATTAGTCGGTGATAAAGGTTACAGCAGTGTTAATATCCGTCGTTATTTGCAACGGCGTGGTATTCGGTTAACCATTCCACGTAGATCGAACGAACGCAGACGCGGTAAGTTTGATAAATCCATTTATCGCCAAAGAAATCGGATCGAGCGATGTTTCAACCGTTTGAAGCAATTTCGTCGGATTGCTACACGCTATGAGAAGAAAGCTGATAACTACCTTACAATGCTGACACTTGCTTCCATCATTATGTGGTTATAGTTTTAAAACACGCCCTAATTTGTCCACTTCATATACCCTCTGAGTCGCAGTTGAGGCTCAAGCCGACCCTTTATCAAACAACCTTTAAGGATAAAAGCACAGCCTACGTTGCCAAGTCTACTGAATCTTTGCCATTGCTTAAATCCCTGTACTAGGAGTTTTAATGGTGATGAAACCTTATGCTTCTTATAGCTATGTGTTAACTGCTGCCAAAATAACTCAATTTGCGGCGTTGCTGAATCACAATATGAATTATGCGGTCGCCATAACCGGACGCAGGATGATTTTTTACGCTCAATTAGGGTGTCAAAATAGCGATTATCCCACAGATCCTAACTTATATTCTATACATTAGTTCAGAGAAAACTCTATTTTTGAATCGTGTCGAAGCCCATATCGATGGATCTATTTCTTACTCTTGAGACTCTATTTTTTGGATAAACTTCTGAATTGCTTGTAAATATGAGTTACTTCCAGGTTGATAAATTTGGACATGTTTTCCTTTTGGAATTAATAAAAGTTGTTTGGGTTGAGAGGCAGCATCATATAACTGCTGACTCATGTAGGATGGAACAATGCTGTCATCAGTTCCATGAATAAATAAAACAGGAAGACCTAGAGAACGAACTTTAGAAAGAGAATCAAACTTTTGTGTTAGCAACAAATCGATGGGAAACATCCGTAACCAATCTCTATATTTGATTTGTTCTGCCATTGATGTAAAGGAGCTCTGCACAATTAATCCGCTAGCTTCTGGATGTTTTACTGCCAAATTTATAGCAACTGCTCCCCCCATTGATTCGCCGTAAATAACAATTTTATCAGGAGGTATTTGTTGGATTTTTACTAAATAATTCCAGGCTATTTGACTATCTTGATAAAGCTGAGACTCACTGGGAAAACTCCCATTACTACTACCAAAACCTCGGTAGTCAATCACTAACACAGAAAATCCCAACTGTCGCATTGCTTGAAGTCTGCCTATATAATTGTAGTAACCTTTATTATTAGCAGCACCACAAAAGTATAAAAATGTTTTAGGTGATTTTAAAATTTTTACAGGCTCATTTGGAATTAAAGAAACTTTCTCTTTTGGTAATGGTGCTGGAATCCACCAGCCATGTATATATTCATTAGAGTCGGCAATAGGTAAACGCACATCTTTGTAAGGAAGAAGAAAGTCCGGTGAACTAGGTAGCGTTAAGATTTTTGGTGTGGGGCGAAATATCAAATAAGGCTGCCGAATAAACAAAAATAGACAAGTTGAAATGTAGGTGATCGCTATTACTCCTACGCTTGTTAGCAGCAGTTTTCGAGGATTGCTATATACCATGTTCCTAAAGTTATTTTCCACTACTGCCGGGTTAGTGCGTGATTAAGCGGAGGTTCTGTAGTGTTTGAAATCTACAGGCGGCGGAGTAACCCCAGATGGAATATCACAGAAGACTTGGCTAGATATATGTTCATGATGCCACCATCTAGTTTTAGGGACTTACGTACTGTACAAATTAATCATGGTATACATTTACGAAAATAGGTTGTTTCAGGCTTTTATTAATGGCTCTCCTAGACTTCGTTTGATAAATTAATCCTAAAAACCCCCTAAAATACCCGATATAACTAGGTTTCGCTAAAATAGAATCAAAGATTTAATAAAAATATGCTTTCTGATTCTTGAATCCCCTACTATGTAAGGACTTAACCTAATATCAAGTATTAATTTTCTATAACTAGTCTAGGAGAGCCTTATTAATTATTGTTTAAACTTAAATAAAATACACCTGCAATGTAGAGGCAAGAAATGCTGTGCCCTTACGAGAGATATATTTCAAAGCATCCATATTTAGTATTTTATGTCAATGCGTAAGTCCTAATATAATTCGTTTGCTATGTAATACTCTTCAGTTAAAGTTTTGTAATTTACGCAAAAAGAACGAAAAACTTTTAAAGCTGCACTATACAAGGATTAGACGCAATAAACCAAGCCCAACACAACACCCTTGACCTCAAGAGGAGAATCGCAGGCTGTGGAGGGACGGTTGTGACAAGGGCAATCATTCCTTAACCTCCTTTTATCAGTGCCGCTATCTTTTAACAGCATAGGTCATATTCGTGCCTTACCCCTGGGACTGTTCAAGGGCAGCGCTCGCTACGCAAGAGAAATCAACTTCTCATTTTCGCTTTTGTATAGCAGAGGAGAAAAAGTCGTAATTAGCAGGGATAACGACGTTGTTTCCATGAATTCGCCTCCACATAGTTAGTGGAGGCAATAAGTCTAGCGGCGAAAATTACAGATTTGCAAGGAACCTGTACAAGAATTGAGAATTTAGCTTTCACTTTCTCGCTTATTTGCCGACCAATGGTCGGCAAATATTTTTTGATATGCGAACCGACATCATAGCTATTCTTAAATCCATTTCTACGAATGGTTATTCGGCATCGCGCTCCGCTCCCGTCCCTAAAAAGCAATCCACGCCCATACAACTAACTTTCTGGCAAAATGCCTCTGAGTAGTTGATAAGTTCTTGTATTCTGAGATATCCGTTCTTTGTGGAAAGCCGAATGATTCCTATAGATATGAAACGACTCATCAAAAAAAAACCTAACTCAGTTCGCAAGAAAACAGAAGTAACCCCACCACCGACTGAACCCATAGAGATGCCTGAGAGTCAAAATATTCCTGAAACAGTAATTGAACCAAATCCACCTGTGTACATTGAAGACTACGTTTCCGAATCCGAATACATTTCTGAACATTATCGCCCCCTTCGCTCTGTGGGTAACTCCGGGTGGCAACCGTCTGATGTGTGGCGCGAGTTGAGAGTTGATGATTTTTGTCGGTAAATTAAACTCTGACTGAATAAAAATTAATATATCATGCTAAATTACCTTCAAAAAAGCCATGAAACGCTTACTTGGCAACAAAATAAACATTATTTACTAGTTATTTATAGGTTTTAGCACTGATTCGGGCTTTTGAGCTTTATTGTCGAGCTTAGTTTTGATGTCTAACTAATAATTTGGCATAACAGCTACTGAAGAACCAAAATTATTAAACCTTAATGCTCCTAGAAAATTTTCTAGAGGCATTAAGGTTTCTTTAAGTTATAGAGTTGAATATAGTGCTTGAATGAAAGTCTACATCCAGAGTAGTTAGTCAATTTCACCTTTGGGTAAAGAGCAAATGAATATTAGATACAATTGTATGAAGATAAGGTTTACTAAATTCAATTGGCAATACTTGCTGATTATACGCCTCTTGCTTGGCTCACTTCGATTGCGCTTTGCTTAACAATATTTACGAAAAATGCAAGCTCCTTTCAAATGTTCTAAAGTTCATATAAATGATTTATCAGTGAAGTTTTTGACTACAAGTAAATACTCTGGGGAGAGATGTGCTAAAAATAGTTTGACGGCAAGTATGCTGTGGTTAACATCTATATATTTGTTAAGTATTGCACTTGGCATTTAAAGTCTAGATAATTCATTAAATTTGAGCAATAGAGCAAGTCATGAACAAAAAATGGGCTGTCAAACGAATCACAATAAATCTTGCATCTGCTGAAAGCCAAAAACTTGAAAAATATTGTGCAAGTACAGGTAGACCTGCAACTGATGTGATTCGGGAGTTGATTCGCTCTCTCTCCATAACCGAGTTGTCAGCGTCTGAACAGACTACACCTACGCTAAAATATGATGTTCCCATTCTGAAATAATGGCAATTAAATCGCTTGAGATTGTTTTTGATTATCCAGGTTAGACAACGAAATCCCCAACAACCTAATACTGCGGTTTTCCAGATCAATCGACTCAAACAGCGCTTTGGCTATCTCAAAAATCGTAGAGAGTTCGCTGACGGGAGCAAGCATTGTCTTAATGCGGGTTAGCTGCTGATAGTCAGAAAACTTGACTTTCAGGGTTAACGTGCGGCCTCGCGTTTCGTGCTGCTCTAACCGTTGCTCGACAACAGAGGCAATCTGTTCAAGTTCTTGTAACATTTCACTATGGTCACTTAAATCTCTAGCAAATGAGGTTTCTGCACCAATGGACTTGCGAACTCGATTTGCTTCAACTGGGCGGTCATCTTCTGCCCTGGCAATTTTGTAGTAATAATGACCAGCTTTCCCAAAGTGGTGTGTTAGCTCAGTCAGCGATCGCATTTTCAAATCTGCGCCAGTATGAATGCCGAGTGAGTGCATCTTCGCCGCCGTAACTTCTCCTATACCGTGAAACTTTTCAATTGGTAGCTGTTGTACAAATGCGATCGCTTCCTCCGGTAAAATCACCGTCAGTCCATTGGGTTTATTTTGACCTGATGCCATTTTTGCAAGAAACTTGTTAATCGACACACCTGCGGTTGCCGTCAACTGAGTTTCTTGGAAAATCGCAGTTTTAATGTGTCTTGCGATCGTAGAAGCGTAGGGGATGTTTTGCCTATTCTCAGTAACATCTAGATATGCTTCATCTAGTGCAACCCCTTCCACTAAATCACTGTAGCGTTTGAAGATAGCGTGGATTGCTGCGGAAATCTCTCGGTAAACGTCGAATCTCGGTCTGACAAAGATAAGTCCGGGACATTTCGCAAAAGCGGTTACAGAAGGCATCGCTGAATGAACACCAAACTTACGAGCTTCATAACTGGCTGCTGCAACTACGCCCCGCTGATTCGGACTGCCACCGACTACTAACGGCTTACCTCGGTAGCTAGGGTTGTCTCGCTGTTCCACCGATGCGTAAAAAGCATCCATATCAACGTGAACTATTTTCCTGGTTCTAGCGACAGATTCTTGTCCCAAGGGTAGCTCTACCACAAGCAGTCTCATTTTTTACGCACTATGCCACGAGCAAATTAAATCCTAAATTAGAAATCCTATAGTACACTAGCACTAGTTTGAGCCAAATTTTGCAGATATGCAAATTATTTAAACCTTGCTTGAACTTTCTACTATCAGCCCCGATTGGTTTTTCTGTTAATGAGTAAGTGTAACAATGTGGCTCAAATTTGGTATAGCTCCAGATGGACAATTAGTCTGTGTTGAAGATGTTGGTAGTGGTAAGACTGAGCTTTTATGTCCTTACTGTTACGGTGGGCTAACTGCTAAAAAAGGTAAGATCAAGCAACATCACTTTGCCCATTCGTCAGCCACCTGCTTGCCTGTAGCTAACCGTGATTTCCCGATTTTACCACTGTATGATAATTTTAATATTTACCTATCGCGTAAAGATTTAGCACAGTTAAAATTGCTATGGAAAGAATACGGTTCAATCAATTATCCTATCAGCCCTGGCTTAGTTACTCCAGGACTTCTCAAAGCTGGAATGTTCCAAAAAAACGTGTATTTAACTCCTCCAGCTTATGAATTTACTAGTTTAGGGAAAATTCCTATTGGAGCGCTAGAATTCAGTTTATTCAACGAAGTGCAAGAACCTCTGTTACTCAAAAAGCTACTGAAACTAGAGCTAGCAGCCAAACACGCCTTATATAAAAATGCAGCAGATAAGTTATATTGCTTTACTGACTTAACACTTTATCGCGCTCAATTTCAACGAATTTTATCTTGTTCTCTGTATTTTTTAGAGATTCAAACACACATTGGCACTTTGTACAAGATAGGAGTTACTACTAGACCTATCCAACAGCGATTGGCAGAAATAAAAGCAGATTTACTGCCCCAGTATAAAACTGTTGCTATTCAAATACTTGGAACTTGGCCACACAGGGGTAATGTAGAACTATATTTTAAGCACCGTTATCATAATTACAATTATCGTATTGGTAGTTTAACTGAGTACTTCAAATTTGGTGCTACTGATGCTAACACTGTCCTACATGAGCTTCAAAAAATGAAAGATAAAGTACTCTCTCCTGGAGAGATAGACATTCTTAAGGACAACATCAGCTTATCTCAAATTGCTATCTAGCCTATACTCATGCGGGAGCAACAGCCAACTTCCATATTTCTATGCGATCGCTAAAGCAACACTAATTGCTATCTAAGCGAACGGCGATCGCAGATGTGGTAATTTTCACTCCAGTGCAAGTCTACAACCTCGTCCTCCTGACAGTGGTAACTGGGAGTGGTGAAGCGTGTTTAAAAACACTCACCACTGAGGATTTGCAATAATTAATGCTGCCGCTGCCTGATTATCCAATGGTCTAGAGAAAAAATTTCCCTGCCCATATTCACATTTCATCGCTTTTAGGAGCGCTAGCTGTTCTGCCGTTTCTACCCCTTCGGCGATTACATCTACACCTAGTTTTTTGGACAGGATTACCATTGTTTCAACAATATCTAAATTTCCTTGAGCAACGCTGTCACCACTAACAAAGGAGCGGTCTATCTTCAACTGATTAATTGGAAAGTGGTGGAGACGACCTAATGAGGAATAGCCTGTACCAAAGTCGTCAATTGCTAACTTAATTCCTAATTTTCTCAGTTGTTTTAGCCTGATGGCCGCTTTATCACTGTTTTCCATAATTACGGTTTCTGTAACCCTCTTGTGTCACTTTAGGCAGAGGAAAAATAGAATTCAGGGTGAGTTAGGAATATAAAAATTGGGGAAGTGAGCC
>NZ_JAAGOG010000161.1:0-18557 GCF_010747425.1 Nostoc sp. UIC 10630 | reverse complement strand
GGGAATTGGGTGTTGGTCAATAGTCAATAGTTCTTCTTCCCCTGCCTCCCCTGCTCCCAATTCCCCCTCAACGTTTGGCAACTCGTATCAAGAGGAATAGACCTATTCCCAAGAAAAGAAAATTGGGCAACCAAGCCCCCATAAAGGGAGAGAGGGCACCTGCTTGCGCGATCGCACCACTAATAAAGAAAATTAAGTAGTACGAAAAAATAACTACAACGCTAATCCCAAAGCTGGTACCTCTTCCAGTTCTCTGGGGTATGCTTCCCATCGCTGCACCTACCAAGCCAAAAACCACGCATACAAAGGGCAAGGAAATTTTTTGTTGAATCCGCACTTCGAGTTTACGAATTTTTTGGCGATCGCCACCAAGATATTCTACTTGTAGTTGATCTAGTGCTTCAACAATATTCATCTCACCATAGTCTCGGCTTTTTTCTGCCAAACTTAATGGCGTGCGCGGTAGTTGCAGTTGTTGGTGTTCAAATCTGACAATGTTTCGGTATGAGCGATCGGCTGCAACAAAATAGATCGTACCGTTGTAAAAATCCCAAATATTTTGAGAAGGATTCCACTGGGCAGATTCTGATACTACAATTTGATTCAGATTTTTGGTGGAACGGTCTATAATCGTCAAACCTGTCATCCGCTTACCATCAAATTGGTCGGCGTAAAATAAGCGTGTCAATATCCTATTCTTAGAGCCATCCGGTTGTGTAACATCCTGGTATTCAGGATAGAAAATATTTTGCTGTTTAAAAGCTGGCTTATCTGATTTCAGGGCTTTATCCAGAGTTACACCCGCTTGGTAATTTGCTGCTGGTGCAATTTGTTCGTTGAATACAAATGTCATTCCTGTGACTACAAGACTCAACATCACAGCAGTTAGCACTATACGATATACGCTCACCCCACAACCACGCAGGGCAATTAGTTCGCTCTCGCTAGAAAGACGACTGTAGGTCATCAAAGTAGCTAGTAACGTAGACATGGGAAAGGCTAAAACGATAAAGTTGGGAAATTTTAGCAAAAAAACCTGAATGGCAATGTCTATCGGTAGCCCAGATTCTACGATTTTCCTGACTAGATCAAATACAGCATCAATAGTGACACCAAGTGATGAAAAAGCTCCGACACCAAAGAAAAACGGCGCTATCAATTCGCTGGTAAGATAACGATCCATGATCGTAAAAGGTAGCAGCGAACCGAGGTTGTAGGAAGGCGTAAACTTCTTTGATATCATAAAAAATTTGAACAGTTAAATATTGACAACCCTGGTGAAGGCAGGAGGCAGGAGGCAGGAGGCAGGAGGCAGGAGGCAGGGGACAGGGGAGCAGGGGGGCAAGAGTAAAATAGTCTTCATAATTTGGTTTTGAAGTCTAAGTTCTTTACCTCTGTTAATTGCAAACTGCTTTATCTACTGAATTTAGTATCAAAGTTTAATTCTCAATGGCTGATAGAGCAGAATCAAATAAATTAATAAATTTATAATTAAAATTAAATATAAAAATAGCTTTTGAAATTATTAACTAAATAATTATGAATTTAGGCTTGAAAATTATCCCCTAAATAATATTGCCGCACGAGGGGATTGCTGTAGAGTTCGTCAGCACCGCCAAAAGCGAGGATTTGTCCCTCGCGCATAATGTAGGCGCGATCGGTGATCGCGAGGGTTTCGCGGACATTATGATCTGTAATTAAGATTCCCATACCGCGATCGCGCAATTCTGCGACAATGTGCTGAATTTCTGAGACTGCGATCGGATCGACTCCCGCAAATGGTTCATCCAAAAGTAAAAATTTTGGTCCTTCTTGTCCAGCCGCTAAAGACCTTGCTAATTCCGTCCGCCGTCGCTCACCACCAGAAAGTTGAATTCCTTTACTATTAGCTAATTTTTCCAGCCGAAACTCCCGCAGTAAAGTTGTGAGTCGTCTTGACCATTCCCGTCGTGGCACATTCGTTTGTTCCAGCACCAATAGAATATTATCTTGTACCGAGAGTTGGCGGAAAACACTTGGTTCTTGTGCTAGATAGCCAACACCCAATCGTGCCCTTTTGTGCATTGGCATTCCTGTAACATCCAGATTACCCAGCCAAACTTTTCCTTGATTGGGTTTTTCTAAACCTGTGGCAATGTAAAAAGTCGTCGTTTTACCAGCCCCATTGGGGCCTAGTAAACCAACGATTTCGCCCTGACCAACAGAAAGATTGACACGATTGACAATTACTCGCTTGCCGTAAGATTTGTGAATATTCTCTAAAACAATTTTCACGCTGGAAGCACCCTTTCTCGGTGGTAAATGCTAATTAGAAGGCTTCAAAGGTCGTGTTTGTGGAACAGATGGGGCGGGTGTTGCAGTTTGTCCACCATTATCTGATTCCTCAATCATGTAGATAGACTCTACCTGACGGTTGGATTGAGGTAAAGCAACAAATCGCCCTTCATCAATTAAATACGTTACCTTCTCTGCCCGGATACTGTTACCGCCCTGTTGCAAAATATAGACGTTGCCACTGAAATCAATTCGGCGTTCCTTACTAAAGTACTGTGCTTGGGCAGATGTTGCCTGAAGCTGACGAGAAGGATACAACATTTGCACGTTACCGCGAGCGGTGATTACTTGATTTTTAGCATCATATTCTTGCACATCAGCGCGGATAGTGAGGGGACGATTATCTTTAGATGTTTGTGCAGTAGCGGTTTGCAGTTGGGTAGGGAAGGCAAAACTGCCCAATAGTGCAACTGGCAGCATTAAAGCTAATCCAAAGCGACGGAACTGTGACATGGGCAATTGATAGCAGGGCATCATAGCAATTAGGGATTCGGGATTTCAGCTTGCATTCTAATTATCTCAAGTACTTTATCCAGATTATGAAATATACAATCTGGAGTGATTTCCGATAACTACTGGCTGAAATAGTGACGCTAGCCCTAAGCTCAAGGTTTCAGGTAATTGACATCCGAGTAAAAATGACGCAGGCACAATTTATGAATTGTGCCTACCAAGGATTTCGGACAACGCATAATTAATTTACCAGATGTCTAATCAGTAGACAGCACAATTTTAGGCAAAGATAAGACCTTATCTTCACCAATATCGCCAGATGTAATCTTATCTGGCCCTATTTGTTGTAATGTCGTCAACAAGGCTGCGCTCTGACTCAATAGCTCATCAACATCAACGCCCCCGTAACTAGATGGGTAACGCCGTAAGCGATTGCCGCCTTCTCCCAGTAGAATAACTGCACCTCGCCAGTTTCGATTTTCCAAATGATACAGTGCCACAGAAATTTGGAGAATGCCTTGATAAAAGGTTTTCTCTGGTTCACTGGCTTCAATCCATAAAGCCTCTAAAGTGTCATGACAGGCATAGAACTGGCCAGAATTGAACTGTTCTACGCCTTGCCAAAACTCTTGGGGGATGGTTTCGCTCATCCCATACTGTCTCGGACTTCTTTAATTGTTTCCAGAGAGATGTCTTGTTTTTCTCCAGCAAACTCGTTGTCAGGGGTGAGGAACAACATGCAATGGCACTCTTTGCGTTCTCTCATTGGCACACAGGGACAGTTCCAATATGTGGCATGGACTTCAGCCTCTTTATCTTCGTAATGGCGACAGGGACATAAAGGCGCACCTAGTTCGTCTTTATGTTTGGCTAGTCCTTCAATCACAACTGCGGTAACAGAAGGTTCAGAACAGAAGTATGTTCCAGTACGCTTGGCGTATTGTTCGGAAAAATGCCGCATTGCCTCTAGGCTTTTATCGCTGGATTTTGTGTTATGTTCTGATGTGATCATGGGGATCGGTCGCTCATAATTTAAATATTTCTTTGCATTGTACCTCAGCCGCAGTAAGGGATTACTGGGTGTATTTCCCCAACCTTAACCTTTCAAATTATTTTACCTTTGTTCAAGGGCTGATATGTCCGGTGTGCTGGGATCGGGCAAAATCGAAGAAATCATAGAAGTTTAACTTCTAAGCTAATCAAAATTCAAGTTGCATCTTGAGGCAGAATTTAAAAGTCAAGAGGTTGATTTATTCTCATCAATAAACGATACTTTGACGCATCTATGGGGAGATGCCAAGCGCGATCCTGATGTCAGGCTTTGTTTATTTATACATTAGTGCATTAGTACTGAACTCTCTTCATTATAACTTTATGAGACTTGATGAAATAACTAAGTAATAACACTAGTTTTTATGAATTAGTGTATATTCTGAAAGGTGTGATAAAAAAGTACAAACTTATCAAGAGTTACAACTACTACCACATGAGTATTTCAACTATTGCGAAAAAGTTATCGACTGCTGCGATCGCAGCAACAGTCATTGTTTTGGGAATAGAAGCAGTAGCACAAGCAACCGTTTTAACATTTGATGATATAACGTCTACTCCAAATTTTGCTCCAATTCCTAACGGCTATGGTGGATTTAATTGGAACAATTTTTACTACCAAAATGGTTCGACTACTCTTGTCTCACTTTCAGGCTATGATACTGGCAGAGTGTCAGGAGACTATGTAAGCTTCAACGGGTTTGGAAACCCAGCCCTAGTCAGTGATAGTATTTTTGACTTCAACAGTGCTTACCTAACAGCTGCTTGGAATAATGGTTTGTCGGTTACTGTAGAAGGTTTTAAGAGCGGCGCAACCCTGTATTCAAAAACTGTAGTTGTAGATACGACGCAGCCAACTTTAGTTAATTTTGATTATTTTGGTATTGATGAATTAAGGTTCACGTCATTTGGTGGAGTTGAGCCAGACTATCTTATAGAGACGGGTGGTAGTGGGACACAGTTTGCGCTAGATAACTTTACCTTTAATGAAAAAGTTACATCTGTTCCCGAACCTACATTGCTACCAGCGATACTGTCAATAGCTACTGTAAGCGCTGGTTCAGTATTAAGACGTAAACAGTTAAAGCAAAGTTAACTCAAACCTTGCACTTTGCCCGAACGACTAGAAGTAGCGGCTATACAAACAAGAGCTACACGTCTGTTGGCTAAAAGCTTTACAATCTGTAGAGGTAGCCTTTGTTCGTATAGCCCTTCTAGGGTGTATTTTTTTACTGAAGGTATTGATTAATACGAATTAAATGTTTTTTGCAGTTGGGGTTGCAGTGGCTGATCGCTCTGCAAAACTATACCAGGGTGTTCCCAATTGATTACTTCTTGTTCAGGTGGTGAGGAAATATTTGGCCACAAAACCCAGCGACTGCCTTGAGAAAGAGTAGCAAGGCTCAGGGGGTTTTGAGTCAGCCAAATTAAAGGGTAGCTTTTAGGAACTGCTGAACTGTCATCTTCTAAGGCTGCGGTTGCTGCTAAGGTTTCTAGAACAAAGCGATCGCCTTTGATTAAATTTGTTGATGCTGTCCACAGTTGCACCTGTAATTGTTGTTTCTGTGCATAAAAATACAGTGATGCTGCGGTAATTACTGCTTGTTCAAAGTTTTCTTCTTCCCAATTGCTAGCACTGTCAAGGGCAATCACTATTTCTTGTCCACCTGTAACCATTTCTAACTCCCGCACCCTTAATTCGCCATAGCGGGCACTAGTCCGCCAGTGAATCAGACGAGTAGGATCTCCTAGACGATATGGACGGAGCGATCGCACCAGCCCTGTTGTCGCTGTCTGCAAAGGTTTACCACGAGGATCGCCCCTTTTGCTCTCTTCTTGTCCCATTTCATCTATTAGAGGGCAGGTAGCCAAGGGTAACACTGTGGGATAAACGATCGCTGTGGCAGCACAATCACGCTGACGGCGACACCAGAACAATCCCAAAGGCGCACCAGAACCAAGTTCAACTGTGTGCCAGCGATAAATGCCCCGGCGCTGCGTAGGCTGGTAATATACCCAACGGTAACTACCTTGGCGAGGAATTGTTTCAATTGCCTTTTGTACTGGTTTCCCTAAGACGAAGGGCAGTATATCTTCAACTTGCAACAAACTTACAGGCTGCTGTGTCTGATTGCGGATTTCTAATTCTACAGTCAGATCGTCACCTGCTGACACAGGTTGCATGGGACGGCGGGTGATGGATAGACCTGTGAGCGATCGCGGCGGTAAGATGGCTGCTACACCCAAAAGGGCAAAACTAATGCCGCTAATGGCATAAAGCCAACCAGCCATCGTATTGATACCCGCTCCAAAAAAACAAATAGCGGTTACTGCTAGTACCCAACCGCCATAAGTAGGGGCACAAGCGCGAGTTTCTAACCAATTAGTGAGGGGTTTAATGATTTTCATGTTTCTTTTTTAACCCAACACCACCCTAAATTCACAGTGTCTCAGGGGTTCGCCAAAAAAGCTTTTAGTTGGATTCCTCAAAAAGAGATGGAAAGTTACGGCGACCGCTTACAACTCGTAGAATTTCGATACCATCATCTAATACTCTGTAGAAAACGATATAGCTTTGTAAGGTTACACTTCGGAGGTCTGGACGAATTTTTGCATAACTTTTACCACTGTTTGGAAAGGCAACAAGTTGTTAGCACTTGCGGTTGAATTCACTGAAAAATCGCTCTCCTGCTTCAACGCTAGTTTCAGCAAAGTAGTCGGCAATTTCATTGATATCTCGGCTGGCAAGAATGTTGATGACGTAGCGACTCATGCTTGCGCCTGATGTCATTGTCGAAACCGCTCTAGAATTTGGTTTACGAATGTCTCTCCATCAATAGGTGGCGTTTTGTCTGAAGCTAAAATCGCCGCATCAATTTTTTCTCGCACATTTTCGACCCATTCAGCATCGGCGCGATCGTATTCATCAAGCAACCGTAAAGCAATTTCAAGGGCTTCCTCTGCGGATCGATATTTTCCAGCCTGGAGCTTGGTTTGAATAAAGCGTTCTTGATCGGGTGTGAGACTTATGCTCATAGAAAACCTCTATTCAGATTATTCACCATTTTAAGTTAAAAAACTCACTCTGCTTTTTCGTTCAGTTAGGGTTTATTCAGGAAATACAGTAAGTTATCTTCACACAAGATGCAGATTTTTGATTATTGCGAGTTACTGTCAAACTTTACGCTGTAACCAAGCAAATACTTCATTAACAGAGAGTGTCAAATTCAAATCTTCTAACACTGGTAATATATCCTGTCCTGCTAACAAATCTGGTAAAGAATTAGGCTGATAAACTAAAATACAGCGTTCACTTGGATCAATCAACCATCCTAGCTGACTGCCATTTCTCAAACAGTGTAAAATATTGCCAGTTACTTTCGTTTGACTTTGAGCAGGGGAAAGAATTTCGATGATCCAAGGGGGTGCAAAATCAATCCCACTGCTAATAATATCACCGCTCTCATCCAGTGGTATTTGATTGGTAGAGATCACAACCACATCAGGAACTACTGAACGATTACCGCAGGTACAGCGTAATTCAGGAAAGGCTTCGTAGTTACTGCCCAACGCATCAATTACTGCAACCAAACGTTTTTGCAATAAACTGTGTTTAGCCCCTCCCATAGGTTTCTGAATTGCCTCTCCATTAATATATTCCCAAGCTGGTGACTCTTCAATGTATGGAAGTTTTAAGAACTCTTCTAGAGTCGTGCTTTCTGGAACTGTAATTTTTCCTTGCGTCAACTCAATATTTTTCATGATTTGCTTACAAGTGGAAGCGGGTCAGTTGTTGGAACAAGTACCATACAATTTATCTGGACTTGGACCGTTTACATCTATAAATTTATAATTGTATATGATTAAATTATGGAATGTAGGTAGAAGGTAAAAATATGACAATTACTACCAATTTAAAGCAACTCTATGAAACCGATGAGAATTTATGGTTAGAAGAAACTATTGAATTATTAAAACAAAAACAGTTTAACAAACTTGATTTAGAAAACTTAATTGAGGAATTAATCAATTTGGGAAAAAGAGATTTAGCTAAAGCCAAAAGTCTTTTAAGGCAAATTATTATTCATATATTATTACTCCAATATTGGCAGGTAGAATATGAGAGAAACTATCGTCATTGGATTGGAGAAATTAAAACCTTTAGATATGACTTAAATAATCATTTAACAACGAATTTAATAAACAAGTTACAGGATGATTTAGAGAATATTTATCAAAGTGCGGTTGAGTTTGTAAAAATTAAAACCGATTTAAATATTTTTCTAGAAAAGTGCCCTTACACTCTTGTTCAATTATTAGATGACAATTATTTACCTTAAATATATCAGTCTTATCTAATCAATTAGTCTTTCTAAGAAAATCTATTGATAATTTTTAACCTGTGATCGCTTTGTGTGAAAATATGCAAAAGAGCGATGTCTACGACGGGCTACGCCTACGCACTATAAAGGCGATTGCAATGTCACAAATAGTCACGATAATTGCTTTTTTCAGTCCTTATCATTTTTACTCAAGGATTTGACTAAATGTACGGCAAGTGCCAACACTTACATCTTTATCGAATCTGCTTATCTTAATAAACTTCTCATGACTTAATTAACTGATAAAATCTAGGCTAATTTCTCCGAGTCTTTACAATTAGGACAAATAGAAACTTCAGTAAAAGAACCAAATGGAGTTCTTACGCGTTTGCGAACTTCTCTCGATCCTTTGCAAGCTTGACATATAAACTGTGCCTCGATTTGTTGCTTAATCGGCAAAATATTATCGTCTTTTAACCCTAAAAGCTCTTGAAGCATATTCATTTCTTTACAGGCTTCCTCACTTAAAGGATATTCATGGTCTACTTCTGCAATTAAAGCTTCTCGATAGGTTTGTAAATTCTCTAATCGCTCCTGATAAGGGCGTAATACCTCGGTTTCAATTTCAGCAGCTTCTTCAGAGGTCAAGCCTAACTGCTGCCTCAGTGTATTCAGAACAGCCCGACCAGCAGGTCGAATAGTTCCGACATTTGCATAACGTGAAGCCGCTTTCCGATATCTCAACTTAGGGTCAGTAACTCGTGCTTTAGAAAGAACAATTTCAAACCCCTTGTCTTTAAGAACAATAATCTTCGGGGTCATACTGGGGGCAGTTTCCTGCACCTTGCTGACAGCATACTCATGCAATTCCAGTACCGAAACAAAGCCATCTTCATTGCGATCGCCTGCTCCTGTTTCAATCCCCTCGACTAGATATCTGGTGTAAATCGATAAGTCTGATCGCTGCTGCTCAAAGGAATACTGAGTTGAACTGGAGGAAGTGAGTACCACTCGCCCTTCAGATCCAAGTTGTGTTTGCAAGTCAACTAATCCATCATCTTTGGCTTGTAAGACAGGATCGAACGCTCCACTAAAGCAACAGTCTAAGATAATCACCTGCCGTTTAGCACGGCTATTATTCATAATTTCTTGAACAAAGTTGGCAGGTACAGCTGTTGACCGAATCAACTCCCCTTTGGAATTCTTGCGAGTTATCGGAGTTGCAAAATACAGCTTGCCACCATCATCTTTGATGCCATGTCCAGAGAAAAATAGCAACACAAGATCGTCTTTGGCTCGACCAGAAAACAAGGTTTCAATCTCAGATTCCATTGTTTGTCGGTCAGGATTAGGAAGCGCTTTCACGTCATCAAATCCGCCCATTTCCAAATCTTTCAAAACCCGTTGCAACGCCTCAATATCTTTGACAGCCGCAGGTAAAGGATTTAGTCCTGGCTCATACTCACTGACTCCAATCAGCAATGCTACCTTTGCCATCTTTTCTTGTCTATGCTGCAATAAAATCTTGGGCTGCTTTGATGGCGGCTTCTAGTTCTTCCCGACTGTGCGCTTTCACCGTCAACTTCTTACCGTTAGCTTCCACTGACAATTCAATAGGTTTACCACCGAGGCGATCGCCCAGAAATCCCATCAACTTTTTCGCATTGGCTGTATTTACCTCAGCCATTAATAAACCCACTAGAAACCCGCCTAATGCTTTGTTGCCTTCTGGTGGGCTGGGATCAAGAACACGACTAACTGTATCTACCTCGTCAATTTGCTTGAGTTCAGTAATTAATCGTTGAACCTGCTCGTCCTTTTCTTCCGCGTCCAAGTCAGGGTCGTTGAAGGCGATCGTAAATTTAATACTATTTGCTGTCATGCTGTACTAATAAAAGTTTAGTTAGTTTTTTTTTATAAAGACTGACAATTATATTTATCTATACCAGTAAAAACCTTATTCTCTAATGAACATAACAAACATTTGTATAAATCTTCATAGAAAACAAATTTGTCTTTTTGGATATAAGTACGACAAACAACACTAGAGAGTTTCGAGGAGTTGAGCAACCTAAAAAAGACATGGACAGATGTAACCAACAAAATAAAAAGCCCACATCAGTGGGCTTTCTAAATCAATTAAGTTATTGCTTTACTTACCGTTTCGCTAACTTCTTTGACATCTTCCGCAGACGAATCGATTGGGGTGTAACTTCCACCAATTCATCGGGGCCAATGTATTCCAGAGCACGTTCTAGACTCATGTCTATTGGTGCTTGCAACTGAACCAATTCATCACCACCAGCAGCGCGGTGGTTAGTTAACTGCTTGGTCTTACAGATATTCAATTCTAAATCTTGGGAACGGTTGTGTTCTCCCACGATCATGCCTCTGTAAACCTTTGTGCCGGGAGTAATAAAGAATGCTCCTCTATCTTCGGCATTTCTCATGGCGTAGAAGGTAGAAACGCCTTCTTCAAAGGAGATTAAAACGCCTTTGTTACGGGCTTCAATGTCACCACTGATTTGACGGTAGTCTAAGAAGCTGTGGTTCATGATGCCTTCGCCACGAGTCATCCGCATGAATTCACCCCGGAAACCAATCAAACCACGGGCGGGAATAACAAACTCTAACTGGGTGCGATCGCCACTACCTGGTTGCATATCTTGCATTTCGCCTTTGCGTTGTCCCAGGCGTTCAATACAACTACCTACACCATCAGCAGGAATATCTAACACCAAGAGTTCGTAAGGTTCGCAAGGTTGACCGTTGATTTCGCGGTAAATTACCTGTGGCTGAGATACCTGAAATTCAAAGCCTTCCCGGCGCATGGTTTCAATTAAGATACCGAGGTGGAGTTCTCCACGACCGGAAACGAGGAATTTATCGGGAGAATCGGTTTCTTCGACACGCAAAGCCACGTTGGTTTCAAGTTCGCGGAATAAGCGATCGCGTATTTGTCTTGATGTCACCAACTTGCCTTCTTGACCAGCAAAGGGCGAATCATTCACCCAGAAGGCCATTTGCAAGGTTGGTTCATCCACTTTAATTAGTGGTAAAGCTTGCGGTTCATTAGGGTCAGTAATCGTTTCCCCAATATAAGCATCAGCAAAACCAGCCACCGCGACAATATAACCTGCGGTTGCTTCTTCCATTTCTACGCGCTTCAGTCCATCGAAGCCCATCAATTTGGTAATTTTGCCCTTGACAATGGTACCATTTTCTGTTACCAAAGCTGCTTGCTGTCCTGAGCGGATAGTACCGTTGTGAATTCTGCCAATCACAATCCGTCCTAGATATTCAGAATAATCTAGGGTTGTAACTTGCAATTGCAGAGGCTTATTGCTGTCGCCTACTGGTGGTGGAACGTGTTGCAGAATTGCATTAAACAGGGGTTGCATATCTACCGATTCTGCTTCCAAGCTTTCCTTAGCGAAACCTCCCATACCGGAGGCAAACAGATAGGTAAAATCACACTGGTCTTCATCTGCCCCTAATTCCAAGAACAGATCCAATACTTTATCGACAGCAACGTGGGGGTCAGTTTGACCACGGTCGATTTTGTTGATGATAACGATGGGGCGTAGCCCTTTTTCTAAAGCTTTTTTCAGAACAAAGCGCGTTTGGGGCATGGGGCCTTCATTCGCATCGACAATCAGAAGACATCCGTCAACCATGCCGAGTACACGTTCAACTTCGCCACCAAAGTCAGCGTGTCCAGGAGTATCAACAATATTGATTAGTGTTTCTTTGTAGCGAACTGCTGTATTTTTGGACAGGATAGTAATACCCCGTTCCCGTTCTAGGGCGTTGGAGTCCATAACGCAATCCGGAACGTCTTCGCCTTCGCGGAAAATGCCGGATTGTTTGAGGAGTGCGTCAACCAGCGTGGTTTTGCCGTGGTCAACGTGGGCGATAATGGCGACGTTGCGAATTGGGAGCGTCATAGAAGCTTTTGGTGAACTCTAGAGGGGGTTTTTAGATTTACATTTGAATGCTAGGCTGTTTTAACAGAATTGGGGATGATCAGCAATTTCTGTAAAGAACCTTTAACAATTCTAGCGTAATCGTCACAATTGCGGTGAGGTTTGTCAAGGTTGCATAAGAGAAAAAGTTAGGCAGGGTGAATATTTACTTAGCGTTGAATTATTTACCCGATCTTAATTAGAAGATTTAACCGAATGTAGTTTAACAGTGGGTAAATGTTTGTTTAAAACTTCTAAGTACAAATTTGCATTAATTTGTAGCGGTTTTAAACCAGATGCACTTCTCTACGAGACGCTACGCGTAGCTTGCTTCCACGGAGTGGTACGCCTTTGCACAGGGTAGGGACGCTGGGCAAAGGTACGCAGAGTTTTTCAAGAGGATTCGCTATGAAATTATGTACATTAAGATATATTTCCTTCTGAAAATTAGTCTACATTGTGCGATAGTTAACATCAGCATTTTGGAGTTTTGAATAATAGCTTAGTTATAAAGACAGCAATTACAGAGTGATAAATATACAATTAAAAAATAATCACGTGAAGTTGGATTTGGTTTTACGTATCTTGCAAAATACGAGCGTGTGCATTACCGTGCCATAAAAACTTTGGATTATAAAGTGCAGTGCCGTTCAATTTTGCTAAGTTTCAACAAGATTTATTTAATAAGGCGATAAAACTAGCAAACATTTTACAGAAATTACAACAAGTGTCCATGTAGAAACGTTGCAGTACAGAGCTTATACGGGTTTCAAGGTATAATTTAAAAATTAATAAACTGACAGCAATAAAATAATTATTATGATCTGCTGCCTAAACCCCAATTGCGAGAATCCCCAAAATCCTGATGGGACAAATTACTGCCTCAGTTGTGGGACACAGTTGCGATCGCTACTCAGAAATCGTTACCGCATTATCGCACCGTTAGGAAGAGGAGGGTTTGCACGCACATACGTAGCAGAGGATATAGACAAGCTAAATGAACGATGTGTTGTTAAGCAACTGGTTCTCAGTCAATTTTATGGCAGTCAAGGTACTCACGCACATCAAAAAGCAACTCAATTATTTGAACGGGAGGCCAAACGTCTACAAGAATTAGGGGAACATCTACAAATTCCCAATTTGTATGGATATTTTAAGGAAGGTGAATATCTGTATTTAGTACAGCAGTTTATCGAAGGCCAAAATCTGTTGCAGGAGTTAAAACAACACGGTTTTTTTGATGAATCTAAAATTCGATCTTTTTTGAATGATTTATTATCTGTGTTGGTCGCCATACATCAACAGCAAATAATTCATCGAGATATTAAGCCAGAAAATATTATTCGCCGTAAAAGTGATAATAAGTTAGTACTAATTGATTTTGGGGTTTCAAAGCAAAAGGCTGAAACTACAACTACTGCAATTGGGACAATTATTGGTTCATTAGGTTACGCACCAATTGAGCAAATGCAATTTGGGAAAGTTTTTCCTTCCAGTGATATGTATAGTTTAGGTATAACTTGCTTTCATCTACTAACAAATATTTCTCCGTCGAATTTCTGGCTCAAACAAGGCTATGGTTGGACTTCTAGTTGGCAAAAGCATTTAACACAACCCATAAGTCAAGAATTAGAATTGATTCTGGATAAATTACTCCAAGAAAATCATGAGCAGCGTTATCAGTCTGCACAGGCTGTCTTACAAGACTTGAATAATTTACCACCACTAAGGCATACATTACCTCCTACAGTCCTTTCACCTTCTAAACTATTAGAGTCACAATCACAAACTCAACAAAAAACAACTGGATATCTACCACGATTCTCTAATAGCAAATTATTCTCTGGAGCCATAATTACAGGTTCAGGTAGTTCATTGTTAGCGATCGCACTGATTAGTTTTTTAGGCACTACTTGGATTAGCTCTGGATTGTGGTTGCTAATTTTAGGTGGGGTAATCTTAATTCAATCTCGTTCGCTTTTGGAAAAAAGTTATTTAATTGTGATTGCTATCATAGCAAATTCACTAATTGTATTGACCTTCAAAAATTTGCTCACAAATAATCTTCTGCAATCTGGAGTTAATGGACTTTTGCTTGTAGTATTGCTAGTTTTTCTTGCAGGTCTTTTGACGCTTATTATTGTGGGTATGTCAGAAATAATAAACAAACTTATTTCTAAATATTTTTAAAATTTAAGTATAGGTGAATTTTCCCCTGTATATTGATTTTTAATAAACTTTGTATAATTTGGAGTATTATTCATGACAAATAAAAAAGAGAACCTGAAGTTGCTTATTTCTTTGGGGCTGGCTGGAGTAATGGTAGCAGCTATTTTGTGGGCAATTAGGCAACTTTCTTCTAGTATCATAATAACATCATTAAACAACCCCACATCTAGTTCAAGTGAAGTTAAGAATAAGCCTCCATTGATGAATTTGGGTACAAGAATTTTGTTGAAAGTGCAAACATACCCTGATAAAACAGATGGAGTTAAAGCTTTTGAGCAAAAAGATTTTACCACTGCTGTTCAAAAGTTTAGCGCTTCATTAAAAAATAATCCTAATGACCCGGAAACTCTAATTTATTTAAATAACGCTAAAATTGCACGAGATAATTCTAGCGCTCTCAAAGTTGCTGTGATAGCATCAATTAATTTTGACTCTAATTTATCAGAAGAAATTTTGCGTGGTGTAGCTCAAGCTCAAAATGAAATTAATAACCAAGGAGGAATTGATGGTAAGAAGCTACAAATTGTGATTGCAAGTGCTGAGAATAGAGAAGATTTTGCACGATTAGATAATGAATTATTTCAAGACAAGAGCATTGTGGCAGCAGTGGGAGTTAGACGTAATGCCGCAATTTATAATGAAAAGCACTTGGTGTTAGTCTTTCCTGTCGAGCGCCCAACTCAAGCAGAAAATCAAGAAAAGTTAGATAATAATGCAGTAAGTAGTCAGGCAAATAGTTCCACAACTAACTACTTATTTCATGTAAATCCGCTATATGATAATTTAGTAGATACTCATGCTCGCTACATTGCTCGACAGGGAAGAAATGTTGCTATTTGTGGCGATATTCGTAGCTCAAGAGATAATTTAGGTTCCTCATCTAATCAGATACTTGTAGAACAGTACACTCAAGCTCTCCAAAAATATGGAAGTAAGGTTATTAACACGCCTTGCAATTTGGCAGACAAAGATTTGGACTATAGAGCTTTTGTAGATAAAGCTATAGAAACAGAAAACGCCAGTGGCTTTTTACTATTACCTTCAGTCAGAAATATATATTTTGCCACCAAAGTAGCACAAGAGGTTAAAGGCAGGAAACCTCTCTTTGCTTCCGAAACTATGTACAGTTCAACAACTTTGCAAAATGGCACCGATCTCGAAGGAATGGTACTACCTGTGTATTGGCATCGTGATGCTAATAAAGATAATCCATTTGCAGAAAATGCCTTTAAGCTTTGGAATGCACGGGTAAATCAGAGAACAGCCGGAGCTTATGATGCACTCCAAGTAATTATCACTGGCTTGAAACAAGATAACACTCGCGAAGGGTTGCAAAAGGTATTGTCTAATAGTGATTTTTCAACTTCTGGAGCCACAGGAATGATTAAGTTTTCGCCTTCAGGTGAGCGCCAAGGAGAAGCTTTACTAGTCAAAATCGAGCGTTGTGAGCGTTGTTCTTCTGGAACTAATTATGATTTTGCCCTCTTGAATAAGAAGTAATTTTTTGATATGAATTTTCATTCCAGAGATATAGATTGCTTCAAAATTAGATCATCTGTTTATCTGTTCAATTTAGATGTAATACAGAATATTTGTCCCTAATTTAGAACTATAAATCTGGGCGATCGCTTTAATTTGTATTTCTGTTGTGTAACGCTAAACTTTTTTCTACCCATCGTTGCGAAAGCTATCACTCAAAAGAAAGAGGGAATCTCCCTAAGCTGTGTGTCAAGGTTATATCAGTAATAACTACGAACACTTTGCCGAGGAGAACTACGGATGGTAGCTACTTTAGATGATACGAAACGCAATGCTATTGCTGTGAAATTGGCAAGTATCAAAGCACTTCAACAGTTGGTTATCGAAAATGAACAATCACTTTTGAGAGAAGGACTCGATGCCGAAATTGCCGATCGCATCCGAAATTTCCTCAAAGATGATGAAAAAAATCTTGGCGTTCTGGAAACTGTAATTGGTCAGTATGGTATTCAGGCAGAACCCAAAAAGAATGTTACACAATTCATTGAAAAGGCTCGCGAATTGTTTAAAGGTTCTGAGTTGAGCCTGTATGAAAAAGTATCTCAGCATGAATTGCTGAAACATCAACTCGTAATGAGTGGCTTGATAGTTCATAAGGCTGCTCAAAAAGTTGGTGCTGACGTAATGCTAGCGATTGGGCCTTTGAATACCATTAACTTTGAGAATCGCGCTCACCAAGAACAACTCAAAGGCATTCTGGAAATTCTAGGTGTCCGTGAATTCACTGGACAAGATGCAGACCAAGGAATTTGGGCGCGTGTTCAAGACGCTATGGCCGCAGTCAGTGGTGTAGTAGGCAGCGCTGTTACCCAAACCAGTGACAAAAAGGATCTGAATATCCAGGATGTCATTCGCCTCGATCACAACAAGGTAAATACCTTATTTACCGAACTTCTGCAAAGCGACAATCCACAAAAGATCCAAGAATACTTCGGTCAAATTTATAAGGATCTAACCGCTCATGCCGAAGCTGAAGAGGAAGTAGTCTATCCAAGAGTACGTCCTTTCTACGGTCAAGATAACACCCAAGAACTGTTTGACGAGCAAGCTGAGATGAAGCGGGTGTTAGAGCAAATTAAGGCTATCAGCCCTTCTTCATCTGAATTTAAAGATCAAGTTAGACAGTTGATGGAAGCTGTTGGCGACCATATTCGTCAAGAAGAAAGCACAATGTTTGCTGCCATTCGTAACAACTTGAGCAGCGATCAAAGTGAGCAACTGGCTACTGAATTCAAAGCCGCTAAGACCCGAATTCAACAAAAATTAGGCGTTGTAAGCGAATCGAATGTGTAGGATGCTTTCGAGCTTTCTATATCAGCTAAACAAGGTTGATTAAACAAAAACTCCCAGCACATGAGCGCTGGGAGTTTTTGTTTAAAAATTTTGCTGACAGTATTTATAAGCGGTGTATGCCATAGTTACGACTCCAGTAATAATGGCAGATTCATCGACTTCAAATTGGGGATGGTGTAATGGGTGGTTAATGATTCTTTCTTTATAGCCGACACCCAAACGAAACATGGAACCAGGGGCGTGTTCCAAATACATAGAAAAATCTTCAGCACCAAGGGAAGGTTCGGGTAAAACTTGAACGCGATCGCTACTCCACGCTTCTTCTGCGGCTGATTGTAACAATTGTGTCAAGGCATAATCATTTTGAACGCTGGGTACACCCTGGCGATAATTGACTTGATAGTTTGCTCCGTAAGTCTGGCAAACATTAGATACAATGTTTTCAATCCAGTTGGGGAGATGGGCGCGAGTTTCGGGATGGAGCGATCGCACGGTTCCCAATAATTGCACTTTATCAGCAATTATATTCGGCGCTCTGCCACCATTAATCTTCCCGATACTCAATACTACAGGACGCAAGGGGTTCTGCGTTCGGCTGATCGCTTGTTGCAATGCGGTAATGACTTGGCAAGCAATCCAAATTGCATCAATGGCCTCATGAGGACGCGCCCCGTGCCCAGATTCTCCCATAATTAGAATTTCTAAATCATCTGCGGCGGCTGTTAAAGCCCCGTAACGCACGCCAATAGATCCTGCGGGTATAGAAGGAAAAACATGAATCCCTAATACAGCCGAGACGTTTTTCATCGCCCCATCTTTCACCATCCAGCTTGCCCCTTGAGCAATTTCCTCGGCTGGTTGAAATAGAAACCGCACTTTCCCACCCAATTCCTCTGCCATCTGGGATAGAACCATTGCTGTTCCTAACCCCACGGTGGTATGAACATCGTGACCACAAGCGTGCATAACACCCTCTGCGCGAGAGGCATATTCCAAATTTGTGCCCTCTTGAATTGGCAAGGCATCCATATCGGTGCGAATTGCCAATAAACGGTCATTTTGACCAGTGCCTTGGAGTTCTCCAACTACGCCCGTTTTGCCAACTCCCTCTTGTACGTGCAGACCACTGGAAGACAAAACACCAGCTACAAAGGCTGCTGTTTGGTACTCTTGACCACTGAGTTCTGGATGAGAGTGGATGTGGCGGCGAATTTCAATCAAGCGAGGCGCTAGTTTTGCTGCTAAGTCTTTAATATGGGTAAGCATCAATCTCAATTAATCTACAAGCTTTTTTCCCATGATAAAGAACCATTAACAAACAAAATGCTTTTGCTATACAAGGATAGGTGAAGGGGCAAGGGGGCAGGGAGCA
>NZ_JAAGOG010000160.1:0-18685 GCF_010747425.1 Nostoc sp. UIC 10630 | reverse complement strand
GGATTGGGGAGTGGGGGAGTAATAAAATTGTTTAATTTTAAATTTACGCTTCCAGGTGGAAATCAGGGAAACAGAAAAGTTAGGAATCAAAAGCGTCGGGGTTTTCAACCTTATAGATCGCTTTTACAGTGGGCGTTACGCCATAGATTGACCACAATAGCGATCGCTTTAGCTTTCTTCATTGCCAGTCTGATGCTAGTTCCTTTAATTCCCAAGGGTTTTGTTGATGATGGTGACTTTGGCATTTCTAACGTATCTATAGAATTACCTCCTGGTTCGACATTAGAAGATGTTAACAAGGTAGTCACACAGGCGACTGATATCATCCGGCAAAACCCAGTGGTTGAACGTGTACTAGCAACCGAAGAGATCAATTCTGCAAGCCTGGCGATTAATCTCAAACCTAGAGAAGAACGAAAGATTTCTCAAAAACAATTTGAAGAACAAGTACGCCCTGCCTTTGAGCAAATACCAGGAGCTAGAATTAGTTTTCAAAGTCAGTCACCAGGAGATAGTCGGAAGGGTTTATCAATTGTTCTCAGAAGTGAAAATCCCGAAGCATTAAATCAAGCGGCTGATGCCCTAGAAAAGCAGATGCGATCGCTACCAGGATTGGTGGAAGTGTCTTCGACTGCAAGTTTGGTTAAACCAGAGATTTTAGTAATTCCTAACCCGCAACGGGCAGCAGATTTGGGAGTGACAGTACAAGCGATCGCTCGGACAGCTTCTCTTGCCACCATCGGCGATAATGAGGCCAACTTGGCAAAATTTAATTTAAGCGATCGGCAAATTCCCATTCGCGTACAAATCGATCCGAAAGTCCGGGCTGACATTAACACAATCACAAATCTGCAAGTCCTCAGTCAAAATGGCAAATTGATTCCCCTGGTGGCAGTTGCAGATATCCGTTTTGGTAGTGGCCCTGCAACCATCAACCGTTACGATCGCGCCCGTCAAGTTGCTGTAGAAGCCAATTTACAAGGGATTTCTTTGGGAGAGGCTGTAGAAACAATCAACAAACTACCTGTAATGCAAAACTTACCGCCAGGCGTAGTACAGCAACCCTCCGGTAGCGCCAAAATTATGCAAGAGATTTTTGGGCGCTTTGGTGGCGCATTGGGGCTGGCATTAATGTGTATCTATGCGATTCTGGTGTTGCTGTATAACAACTTTCTTCATCCATTATCGATTATGGCGGCCTTGCCCTTTTGTTTAGGCGGCGCACTGGTAGCCTTAATGGTTGCTCAAAAACCATTGGGGATATATGCCTTGATTGGTATCGTGTTGCTGTTAGGGATTGTCACCAAAAACTCGATTTTATTGGTGGACTATACAATCATCAACATACAAGAAGGCAAAACTCAGCGTCAGGCACTCGTAGAAGCTGGCGTGTCACGTCTGCGTCCGATTTTAATGACTTCTCTGGCAACCATCGCCGGTATTCTGCCCCTAGCGTTAGGAATTGGCGCAGGTTCTGAAGTTCGGCAACCAATGGGAATTGCCATTATGGGCGGTTTCACAACTTCTACTCTGCTGACATTGGTAGTAGTGCCAGTGATATTTAGCTACATTGATAACTTCCAAAGTTGGATTATGGATAGATTGCGCTACGGATTTGGTAAGAAACCATCGCGTTAATAAAAATAATAAAGACGCGATAAATCCTCAATAATAAAGACGTGATAAATCGCCGTCTCTACAATCAATCTCTTGTAGAGACGGCGATTTATCGCGTCTTCTTAACTATTGTGCGATCGCATTTACCAGTGGGAATCATAACAAACAGATTCACCACAGTAAATATCCAATGCCTTACCAAAACATTACCGCCTCCCTTTCCCCAGCAGATATCCAAGAAATTAAAGCAGCCTTTGCGACTATCCAAGCAAAGTTGCCTTTTCTCGTTACCCTGAGTGCAGAAGAACGACGCAACTTATTTAAGATGGGCGATAAAAGACTAGCTTTCGTCAACAATAGCCTGATTGCTGCCCAATCTAACCGAGACATTTTGCCAGCCAGTTTTGATTTAGATGAATTTGTGCGGGATTACCAATTAGCCGCTAACCTCACCGAAGTTTTGATTGGACTGCGACAACTTACAGAACAGGTAGATGATACCCTAATGGCTGTTGGTAGCGAAGCAATGGGTAGTAGTTTGACAGTTTATGATTACGTCAAGACTGCTGCTAAAAAAACTCCAGGGTTAAAAACTATTGCTGAACAATTAGGCGAACGGTTTAAAGCTATTAAAAGTAAATCGGTTAAAGCTGCTGTCGATTCTTAAAGGCTTTTAAAAAGCCTTTAGTGATGTAGCAAATACTTTGAGATCCCCCTAAATCCCCCTTAAAAAGGGGGACTTTGACTCCGGTTCCCCCCTTTTTTAAGGGGGGTTAGGGGGGATCAAAACGTTAAGTAAACCCTATTTATTGCCTTAAAAACGGTGACTTTGACTCTGGTTCCCCGCTTTCTTAAGGGGGGTTAGGGGGGATCTCGAATGACTATGCACCAAAACCCACGCAGTATTGGGTAGGGAGCATAAATACTAGAAACTATGATAAACAAACTCAATAGCAGCAATCACCATTTACCTTACAATCCAAAGCTTGTAGAAAGAGCGAAAGAACTTCGTAAAAATATGACCCCAGCAGAAAAAAAGCTGTGGAATGAATATTTGAGAAATTTTCAATATCGGGTTTTCAGACAACGACCGATTCATCATTTCATAGTTGATTTCTACTGCCCTACTTTAAAAACAGTTATTGAAATTGATGGGGATAGCCATTTTACAGATGAAGCTCAAGATTACGATCTGGAGAGAACAAATATTTTGGAAGGCTATGGTTTAAAGATTATTAGGTTTACCAATAGTCAAGTTTTAAATCACTTTGATAGTGTGTGTGAGCAGATACAGCGTCTGATCCTCCCTAGCACCCCTTAAAAAGCTACCGTGTACACATACAAGTCTTCTAGAGTTGCGCCCCAGGCTTTTGATCCCCCCAACCCCCCTTAAAAAGGGGGGCAAAAAGCTCTTAAAGTCCCCCTTCTTAAGGGGGATTTAGGGGGATCTCCAATGGCTATGCACCTTAACCGAATCATATTGAGAGTATCTTGATTTACAAAACGAGATGTATATTTTGGTTAATGAACCTCAAAGCATCGTCGATGAACCTCAAAGCATCGTCGATGAACCTCAAAGCATCATCGATGAACCTCAAAGCATCATCGATGAACCTCAAAGCATCATCGATGAACCTCAAAGCTTCGCCGATGAACCTCAAAGCTTCGCCGATGAACCTCAAAGCTTCGTCGATGAACCTCAAAGCATCGTCGCTGAACCTCAAAGCATCATCGGTGAACCTCAAAGCTTCGTCGGTGAACCTCAAAGCTTCGTTAATGAGTCTTTAATACTCGTCCACAAGCATTAGAGGCTCTAAATCAGGAATTAGGAATTGCAAGCTTGATATTATACCGATAGCCGCGTGTAATCTGCCACCCTGCCCTGATTTATGCTCATAACTCCCTGCCACACTAACAAGCTCTCCCTCTTTTTCCTTTTCTGTTTCACCCTACTCCTGACTTTCTTCCTCTCTCTACCTTGGGTAAACGCCAAAGAAACCCCCAAACCCAAACCCCAAGATTGGCAGATTAACGGTATATCAGCAGCCCTTGATGATGGACAAAACCAAGTTAAGAAATATGCTCTGGATAAATTAGTTGAATATAATCTGAAAGATTTAAAATCCCTGGTGAAGAAACCAGAGGATATTGCCGAAAAAGCTGCCAAAATCCTCAAGGATGAAAAGGTTCCCGCCTACGTTCGTTCAGGTGCGGTATCGGCATTGGGCAACTTGGGAGACGCCGCAGCCAAGTATGTCCCTGACATTGCTAATATCCTCAAGAATGAAAAGGTGGACGCCTCCGTTCTTAGAAGTGCGGCAGAGGCATTGGGCAACTTCGGGCCGGCGGCGGCTCAATACATCCCTGACATCCTCAACTTCCTCAAGGATGAAAAGATTAGCTCATATGGTCGTGGTGATATAGCAAAAGCATTAGGCAACTTAAGGCAAGGGGCAGCTTCATACATCCCTAACATCCTCAACTTCCTTAAGGATGAAAAAGTAGACTCATCTGTTCGTAGCAGTGCAGCAGTAGGATTCGGCAATATCAGAAAACTGGAGTTAAAAGAAGTTGTTGTAATTCTAAATAATTTTTATGAACCTGGTTATTCAGAATACTTAAATTGGCGTTTTTTAACCTATTTCCTGGGTGGTGGCACTGAGCAAGTAAAAACTCTACTCAAATGGCTTGGCTCTGCTCAAGCTGTTCCTGACACACTCAAACACGATGAAGGTGTCAAAACCCTCAACGTATTTCTGGAAGCTTGGAATGGCAGTCAAGGGCTAGAACGTTTACGCAACGACTTAGCTAAACAAATTTCCGAAGTAGCCGCCAACAAAAACGTTCCTTGGAAATTACAGGATATCGGTTTACTGCAAAGCCATTACAGCAATCTCAAAAAAGTCAACTCCACCAATGCTAATGCCGTGCAATCAGCAATAGATAATTTAGAAGTGTGGCGGTGGTTTGTTCGTAGCAGAAACACTATCCTCATCCATGCAGCCTTTTGGTTAGCCCTCATCTTTGCCTACCCCAAATTCCCCCAAATCCAAGCCATCTTCTTCTGGAACCCTTGGGTACGCCGTATTCTCGGCGTGGGCTATGTCGGCTTTCTCCTCACCTGGTTTCCCCCCTTCCGCCGCAAATTATTTGAACCCTTCAAACCTTCCCTATTAGCCGATGCCGGCTTAGATAATTTTTATGACCAATCATACTTCCCAGAGTCTCAAGTCAAAGTCCCCACTTCAGGAGACATCCTCCCCATAACCGCAGCCCTACCCAGTATTCAAGGACAAATTATCTTACAAGGAGATTCCGGCTTAGGCAAATCGATGTTTCTCCGTCATCTCTTGAAAAGCTCCCAGCGCATAGTCGTTTATCTCCCCGCCCAAAAGTGTCATAAAGGCGTAATTGAAGCCATCCAAGACAAGCTACACGGACAAGCCCAAGATGCCGGCTTCCTGAAAAACCTGATTTACAGTGGCGCGATAGATATCTGCATCGACGGACTCAACGAAGTCACCGCCGAAACCCGCGCCAAAATCTGCCAGTTTGTTGAAAGCTATTTCCGGGGCAACATTATCATGACAACCCAGCCCCTAGAGTGGACACCCCCCTCAACAGCCAAAACCTACTACTTGCAGCCCCTTGAACAACAACAAATTCAAGAGTTTTTGATCTCCCGTCAGCCGCGACTCCCCCAAGATGCCAAAATTCAAGGTGCTGATTACGCCCAAGCCTGCACCAATTATTTAACAGAAGTCCTCAACAACCAGCAACCCAAAGAAGAGTTAGATGCTGTCCGCCGAATTCTTTCTAATCCAATGGATCTAACAGTAGTAGCGCTGATGCTATCACAAGGTAAACATCCAAACTTGTTTCGCCTGCAAGAACAGCAATACAACCTGATGGCGGCAGAATACCAGCAAGAATGGAAACAAGAATTTCCGCTCAAAAGATTTTCCGCCGCCGTCTTCCAAATGCGACTCGAGGACAAACAAGCCTTACCCGCCGATGAATTTCACCAAGTTGCCATGTCTTTAGAAGACGATAAATACAAGATGGTAGTCAGCCGTCAGTGGCAAGATGAAAAAGGCGAAGCCAAGAAAGAATGGTACTTCCGCCACGATAAAATCATGGATTTCTTCTTGGTGCAAAACTTTCTCGGCGAAACTGATACCGCCGAATCACTATTAGTTGATAGAATGGGCGATCCGCGTTTTCGTGGTGTTTATTTCTTGCTAGCAACCTTACTTCCTTTAGATGCAGCCAAAGAACTGCGAGAAGATTTGATTCAATACGCGGCGGATACTAAAGACAATACGGTGAGTAATACCTTTGTGCAGTTGTTACGGACTAGATAAGTGGGCATTGGGCATGGTTATTTTCTTTGTGTTTTAGAGGATGTTTGAAAAGTTCTTAGTGATGTATCAAATCCTTTTAGATCCCCCTAAATCCCCCTTAAAAAGGGGGACTTTGAGAGCTTTTTGCCCCCTTTTTTAAGGGGGTTGGGGGGATCTAAAGCTTATGGGGCAAGTCTCAAAGACTTGTGTGTACACCGTAGCTTTTTAAGGGGAGTTAGGGGGGATCAATAAGTGTCTAAAATCACAGCCAAATACTTTTTAAACAACCTCTTAAGCAAAGTTGCATAGCACCACAAAGTTAACTTAGGGGATAATCATAACCGATCACTCATGTTCTATTGCGATCGCTCTTGGGGCATCGCCAACAATTGCCAGTTGCACTGTAAATGTGGAACCTTCATATAATTTACTTTTTACAGAAATAGATCCCCCACAGCGCAGCAGCAATTGCTGTACTATTGTTAACCCCAAGCCAGCACCAGCATAATCTTCTGTAGCTGATGTACGCACACGATAAAATCGCTCAAAGATTTTGGAAATCTCGCTTTCGGCAATACCAATACCTGTATCGCGGAATTCTAATTGGACATAATCGCCTTGAAGACGGGCACGCACCCATACTTCACCCCCATTAGGAGTAAACTTAATGCTATTGTGTAGCAGATTAATTACAATCTGCCTCAGCCCACCACTCACACACCAAATAGATGGCAGTTCAGTGGGTACGGTGTAGGCTAGCATAATACCTTTTTCTTGGGCTAAAGGTTGGTACGTACTCACTACTCCAGGTACAATCTCTGAGAGCCGCACCGACTCCAAAACCATCCCCTCCAAATTACGTTCTAGTTGCACCAGTTCCAACAAACCTGTAATTAGAGAATTTTGTTGATCGCACTGGGTATTTAACATCTGTAAATAACGTTGTCGCTGCGTAGGTTTGAGATTAGGAGAATTCAATAACGAAAGTGCTGTTTTGATATGCGTCAGGGGTATACGCAGTTCCTGACAAAGATTTTTCAGATATTCATCTTGGAATTGTTCTTTGTTGTGCAGTTCTTGATTTATCAGCTGCAACTTGGTAGTGCGGGCTGTGATGATTTGGCGATTAATTTCATCCTGTCGCAGGAGTTGTTTTGTAAACAGTTGACTCATCGTTGCCGCTTCCGGCATCGTTGGACAAATAAAATCAGCAGGTACAATTGGCGATGATTCTGGCGCGTAACTGCCTGGCAGATGGTCGTTAGATATCGCTTTTTGGATACCATTTAATACTTGCTGAATTACTCTCCCCTCAACAGTAGTGATAATCAGCAGTGGCTGATTTTTATTAGTATTTACCTTCCCCGATGTTTGATTCTTGCGTTTTTTAAGTGGTCGATGAGCCAAAATTAAACTACAAAACTGGGGCGATAACACCATCAAAAAGTTTTCCCGTCGCAGTTGGCTATCTGGTGGCAGGTGAACGGTGACATGATGAGCAGATGAGGGGGATGAGGCAGAGGGGAGGGGGGAAGAGTGCAGAGGAGAGGAATTTTCCCCCTGCTCCCTGCTCCCTGCTTCCTCATCTTCCCCCGCTCCCTGTTTTTCATTTTCGTCAATCTGGCAAGTATAGATAATACTAGACGCACCCACTGAGGATTGGTAACGCGCTAATTCTGATTGCCAAATTTTTTCTGGTGGTAGCTTCACCCATAAAGTGGCTGCAATTTGCTGCTCAATTAGTAAGTCAATTTGCGCTCTCACCAGTGATAGCAGAGTCGCAGGACTGAGAGACAATGGTTTTGGAGGCACTTGCACTCCCATAACCAGTTGATAAACAGACAGATCCTTAGTCAGAGAAACATTCATGAGTCAAGCACAAAAAGGATGAAGCAAGAAATAATTCTGTCTCGATTTTCACCTTTATGTGTCCATCTTTTACAAAAACCCCACGGAAAGAAACATTAAATATCAAAAACTACAGCCATAAGGGGCGGGGAGCAGGGGAGGCAGGAGGCAGGAGGCAGAAGGTTTTACCTCAGTTGGGGATTCAAACCCCTCCTGAAAAAGAGCCACCCTTCGGGTTCGCCAGTCCAACGCCAGTCGCTCATGGGGGAAACCCCCAAGACCGCGCTGGCTCCTCTTTGTTGAAACAACAAGACCGGGCTGGCTCACCAAATTTTCAATTTGGAGTTCTTGTCTTAAACCCAAGACCCTATGGTCGCGGCAAGAGGCAGATAGCGTAGCGTTAGCTAGTCCGCGAGCGTCGGGGAGTTTTCCTCCTGCCTCCTGCCCTCTGCCTCCTGCCTTTCTTGATAAATTAAGCTTGGCTATTAAATCTTTGCTGTAAAGCGTCGCGTGCGTGTTCTCGGTCGTCAAAATGGATTTTTTCGGTGCCGAGAATTTGGTAGTCTTCGTGACCTTTACCAGCAAGCAGCACTCCATCACCTGGTTGTGCTTGTAAAATAGCAGTACGAATTGCAGTAGCCCGATCACAAATTACCATTGGTTTTACTGTTTGGGCAATTCCCGCCAAAACGTCTTCTAAAATCCGTTCTGGGTTTTCTGTGCGGGGATTATCTGATGTCACTACTGCCACATCAGCTAATTCAGCAGCAATTCTACCCATAATTGGGCGCTTGGTGCGATCGCGATCGCCGCCACAACCAAACACGCAAATTACCTTCCCAGGTATAAATGGACGTGCAGCTTTCAACAAGTTTTCCAAGCTATCGGGTGTGTGGGCATAATCTACAATCACGCTAATATCCTGGTCAGAATTAATCTGTACCCGTTCCATTCGTCCGGGAACTCCGGGAAACTCAGGTATCACAGATGCCACTAACTGCAAATCTAGCCCTAAGTGTAAAACTGCTCCTACGGCTGCGAGAAGATTTTCTAAATTATATTGTCCGACTAGTGGCGATCGAAAAGCTACGTCACCTTTTGGTGTATGTAATGTCCCACTGACACCATTCGGCTCGTAACTTAAATCACTCATCCATAAATCAGCGCTGTTGTCGTTGACGCTGTAACTCCAAACCCGTTCGGAATCTAACGAGGCAATTAACCGCTTTCCGTAAGAATCATCAGCATTAATTATTGCCCGTCCCTTGAGATAATCAGGGCTAAACAACAACGCTTTGGCAGCAAAGTAATCTTCCATGTCGCGGTGATAGTCGAGATGGTCTTGAGTAAGATTACTGAACACCGCTACCTCAAATTGACAGCCCAACACTCTACCTTGAGCCAACGCGTGAGAACTTACTTCCATCACTCCGAACTCACTACCAGCATTTACAGCCTCTGCTAGTTGCTGTTGTAGTTCCACTGCAAAGGGCGTAGTGTGGGCAGCAGTTTGCTCAAAACCTGCCCAACGAGTATAGAGAGTTCCCATCAAAGCTGTGGCGAGATTAGCTTTGATTAAGAGAAATTCAATAATATGGGTAGTTGTAGTTTTGCCATTGGTACCAGTCACGCCTACCAGCTTGAGTTTTTGCCCTGGATAACCATAAAAAGCACTAGCTATCTGGGCACAAGCTTGAGTTATATTACTTGCACTGATGACCACAGCCTCATTTGTAGGGGGATTTTTTTGTGCAGCTTCGGGAGAAACGATCGCAGCTACAGCCCCCGATGCGATCGCACTTTGCCAAAATTCCCCACCATCAACCCGCGTTCCTGGCATCCCAATAAACAAATCTCCCACACCACAAGCATGGGAATTGGTCTTCAAACCCCTAACTTCCACATCCTCCAAAGTCGGATGACTAGCCAATTGTTCAACACTGTCTACCGCCGTTAGTAATTCCCGCAATTTCATGTTGTGAACCTCGTCACATTCTTAATCTTGCGCTTATTCTGCATTATTTTTTTCTAATTGGCTAAATACTTACGCAACATTTGCTCCAACTGTTGCACACTAGCACGAGGAGAAGGACGCGGCAATGGTTTTTCCTCTGTGTCCTCTGCGCCTCTGTGGTTCGATAAATAAAGTACTGGCACTTCATACTCATACGCAGCAAACCAATCTTCACGAGTCGTAATATCCCTAATTTCCAACTCGAAACTGAGATTTTGGATTTTTTCTAGCTTTTCTTGCAAGCCTTCACATAAATGACAGCCGGGTTTACTGTATAAAATTAACCGCATTTCAGTTGGGGTAAGAAGTTATAAGTTTAAGATAACGAACCGCGAAGGCGCGAAGGGCGCAAAGGAAGAGAGATGAGAAGAGAAGGGTTTGATGTGGGTGAGTATGTTGATCTTATGGCGTTGTTGTTGGATCTAGAAATAAGAGATGAGTATCGGGATGGGGTAATGGCAAATTTTGAGAGAATTAGTGCGATCGCAAATATTGTAAATTCTTTCCCTTTACCAGAGGAAATTGAAGTTGCACCAGTTTTTGAACCATAAGAAAGAGCTATTTTAATGTTTAAGCAATTTTGCTGAGTTTGCAATATAACCAACAATACTAAGATATAGCCGACTATACCTTGGAAAAATCAGATGAATAATTTCAATACTGTTATTTCATTGAAGTCTGCGGGTATCGCTAGATTGTTGGTGCGGTTACTTTGGGTGCTGCTAGGATTTGGTGTTGCTTCTACGGTATTGTCTTTGTTGCAAGTAATAGCAAAGCCACTTTATGGGCTACTTGCTTCTCTAGATGCACTGCTATCAATAGTGACATTACTTTTTAGTTTAATTTCAATCATTGTTTTTATGATTTGGCTATATCGTCTCCATGCCGATTTAAAGGATATTTTCAAGGAATATCCGATTACGCCAGGAGGTGCGATCGCGCGATTTTTAATTCCTATATATAGCCTTTGGGGAATAGCCAACACGTTATCTACTTTTGCTGATCGATTTAAAGGTGAAGGTGAGGATTTAACACGTTTAAGTGAACAAGTGCGATCGTTAATCGGGCCGCTATATGGTTGTATGATTGGGTCAAATCTTGTGAATCGGCTCGCTTTTACAGAAGCTGTTAAAAATCCCGAAGATAAATTTCTGCCCTTTTGGTTTTTATTCTCTTGTATTTTAGATTTAGGTCTTACGGCTATTTTGCTACAACTAGCAAAAACTATGCGGACTGCTATTACTCAAAAAGCTAAAAGTGCTATCTCCTAATATTCCAGCATGAATTTTGATTCCGCCGATGCCATAACAATATCAGATGCGGTGCGTGCAGCCAAAGTCAGCGCGGTGGAAGTTACCAAAGCTGCGTTAGCACGAATTGCTGCGCGGGATAATCAACTCAACTGTTTTACGGCTGTGACTGCTGAAACAGCTTTAAGGGATGCAGCCTGCATTGATGAAGAAATTGCCCAAGGTAATAATCCTGGTTTGCTTGCTGGTGTGCCTTTTGCGGTGAAAAATCTCTTCGATATTGCTGGTTTAACGACTCTGGCGGGGTCAAAAATCAATGCAGAAAACCCAGCAGCTACCCAAGATGCAACAGCAGTAGCGAAGCTGAAACAAGCGGGTGCTGTGCTGGTTGGGGCTTTGAATATGGATGAGTACGCTTATGGGTTTGTTACGGAAAACTCCCATTATGGTGCTACTCACAACCCTCATGATTTACAGCGAGTTGCTGGTGGTTCATCAGGTGGTTCGGCGGCGGCGGTTGCTGCTGGGTTAGTACCTTTGACGCTGGGTTCTGATACTAATGGTTCAATTCGCGTTCCGGCGGCGTTATGTGGCGTTTTTGGTTTTAAGCCGACTTATGGAAGGTTATCTCGTGCTGGGGTAGCTTTATTTTCTAGCAGTTTTGACCACATTGGCCCTTTTGCGCGTTCGGTGCAAGATATTGCTACGGTGTTTGATGTGCTTCAAGGAGAAGACGATCGCGATCCAATTTGCACAAAGCGTCCGGCTGAATTGGTTTTACCACAACTCAAACAAGATATTTCTAATATCAGAATTGCCATTGCTGCTGATTATTTCACCAAAGGCGCAGAACCGGAAGCTTTAGCAGCAGTTCAAAAGGTAGCTGATGCTTTGAATGTCACTGAATACGTAACCATACCAGAAGCACACCGCGCCCGTGCAGCAGCTTTTGTGATTACAGCTAGCGAGGGTGCAAATCTGCATTTGGAAAAATTGCGATATCGCCCTCAAGATTTCGATCCAGCGACACGCGATCGCTTTTTGGCTGGGGCTTTAATTCCTAGTAGCTGGTATCTGCAAGCACAACGGTTTAGAAGCTGGTATCGCGATCGCGTTCGAGAAATATTTCAAAATGTGGATATAATTATTGCCCCAACGACACCAATTTCTGCACCGTTAATCGGTCAAGAAAGTATGATTTTGGATGGGGAGGAAATTCTTGTCCGTCCTCATTTAGGACTATTTACTCAACCATTATCTTTTATCGGCTTACCCGTTTTATCAGTACCAATTCAGCGTCCAAATGCTTTACCTTTAGGTGTGCAATTGATAGCAGCACCATATAATGAAGCTTTAATTTTACGGGTTGCGGCTGCGTTACAAACAAAGGGCGTAGTTGCGGCAGTTATAGTGTAGTTATAACAAATAATAAGTGTTGGATATATATGTGCGATATTGTTCTATTTTTCCTATTCTAAAATCACCTCATTGTTAGGCATAAATAATACTATACTTACTCAAAAGCAGCCGGATAAACAACCTTACCTTTATACTTTTTTTCATAGCTTTGCAGTGTTTTAACCATGAAGACATCCTCTGGTACTAGAAAAGGAGACTCGATTTCATAAATAACAGAAGGCTGAAAGCCAAAACGATTATAGAAATGAGGATGACCAAGTACAATAACTACGGCTTCTTTCTTTGCATCTGCTTTTTCTAATCCTGCTTGTACCAGTGCGCTACCAATACCTTGTTGTTGAAACTGTGGATGAACCGCTAAAGGTGCTAGAGCGATTACCTGTAGTGTTTCTTCACTCACCAGGTTAATGTAGCTGAATAAAATATGACCGACTACAACATTTTCAACCTCTGCAACCAGAGAAAGTTCTGGAATGTAGCGGTCAGAATGGCGAATTTTCTCCACAAGTTTAGCCTCATTTTCCTGCCCAAAAGCTAATGTATTCACTTCAGCTATTACTGTGTAGTCTGGCAGAGTTTCACAACGAATATTGATCATTTTAAAACCAATTCCATAAAAACCCAGTTTGCTCGATATTCTAAAGGAATCTCTGTTTTTTCTAAATACGGTTCGATATCCTGAAAGCCATATACACGATAAAGTGTATGTGCTTCTTTTGCAAAAGGGGCGCTGTCTAAACGAATCTTTGAGTAACCAATACTAGAAGCTTCATTGAGAATAGTTCCTAATAATGCTCTACCGATTCTTTTTCTGCGAAATTCTGGACTTACATACATCCTTTTAATTTCGCCAACATCTTCGCCAATTTTTCGCAAGCAAGCGCAGCCTGCTATTTTTGCCTCGTATTGTGCCAAAAGTAAGCGTCCTGAAGGGGGTATAAATTCGTGAAGCTGAGTCATATATTGCTCAAAGAATTTATTAGCATCTAAATTAATGCCGAACTGATGGCTGAATATCAACTTAGTCTCATTAAAATATTCCCAAAATAGTTTTTGTGTATGAGTTTTATGTTCGTCAGTCTCTACTTGTATAATTTTAAGCAAAGTTTATACCTCCACTAAGTAATTGCACAAAAATCGGTATAAAGAGAATTTACTTGTAAGTTAATCTGTGCCAATTAAAACCCCGTATCGAGATCCTACCCAAGGGCGAGTGACATTATACATCATAAATTTCTGTTGTAATTAGTGCTGAGTAGAGCTAGCGTAAAGTGGACAATTTGACAATCTTTAATACTAAAACTACTTGGCGTATAGTCATAATCTGTCCGCACGCAACAAGAACGCAAGACACTTAATATATGGTTCGAGAGCTAGAAAGAAAACGCCAGAGTGCAAAGTTTCCCGAAACAGCACCGGCTGCGAATCCCGTATTTTTTAGAACCTATAGCCGCAGAACAAAGGCGGGACTAAGGGAAACATGGGATGAGGTATGCGATCGCACTCTCCTCGGCTTAGTCGAGTTAGGAAAGCTTACTCAAGAAGAAGCTGCCATCCTAGATAAGATGCAGCGCAACCTGAAAGCTATGCCCAGTGGACGCTGGCTATGGGTTGGTGGCACAGACTGGATAACCAAGCCAAAGAACTTTTCCGGTGCTTATAATTGCACCTCTACCAATCTCGAAGACTGGAGTGCCTTCGGATTAATGATGGATCTGGCAATGATGGGCTGTGGTACTGGAGCCGTCCTAGAACCACAATTTATTAACCACTTGCCCCCTATTCGTAATCAACTGAATGTTACTGTACAAGGTGAAATTGGCAGCACTCCTGTGCAACAGCGACGTGAATATACTCAAACTCATATAGAAGGCAATAAGGTCACTATTCACGTTGGAGATAGCCGTGAAGGTTGGGTTGAATCATATCAAGCCCTATTAGAACTCTCTACTGATGAACAATTTTCAGCAGCAGTTGAAGTATTAGTTGATATCAGCGATGTCCGAAAAGCGGGAGAAACTCTCAACGGCTTTGGAGGAGTTGCTAATCCGGTGAAATTGCCCGGACTCTATCAGCGTTGTGCTTCCATCCTGAGTAAAGCTGTAGGACGGCAATTAAATTCAGTTGAATGTTGTTTGTTAATCGATCAAGCTGCCGTAACAATTGTTGCAGGTAATATCCGAAGAAGCGCGGGGATGCGTCAGTTTATTGCTGACGATGAACAAGGAGCCACCGCCAAAGATAACTTATGGCAGCAAGATGAAAATGGCAACTGGCGAATTGATCCAGAGCGTGATGCACTCAGGATGGCAAACCATACCAGAGTTTTTCACCGCAAGCCAACCTTAGAAGAATGTCTAAATGCTGTTCGCAAACAGTATTATAGCGGCGAGGGAGCAATTCAATGGGCTGGTGAAGCTGTAGCGCGATCAAATATTGATTTGCTGCCAACACAAGCTCTAAAAGTTGAATTTTTACAAGCTTATGAACAAGGAACAGCAAAACAGTGGTTAGAAGAACGCTATTCAAATCTTGATGCTAATGAGTTAGAACATCGTTTAGCTCGCTATGGGCTAAATCCGTGTGGTAAGTGATTTTGCCTCACGTTAAAAACCTCGCAAAAACGGGGAAAGCTGAGATGCTAATCCCGTGGTAATCAAAGGAATTAAAAAGTCTTTGACACCGTACAGCGTAGAGAGTGAAACTAGATTACACCAAGCATTTGTGTCTAGAATATAATCTTTCCAAGAGTGCGGGGGTGAATGTGAAAAACACTTTTATTATCTGAAGTCACATCTACAAAAGGTACGCGGAGCTACTGCAAATAATCAAGCAGTAGAACTAGGGGATAAAAAGCCTCTAGGGTAACAAATATGGAAATCATCGGTAGTAACTTCCACTGCAATTTATCTGAGGTTCACCTTAATCAAATCGACCCACGTAACTACAAAGAACAAGAAGAGGCTTTCACTGCTGGGGCATTATCTGTAGCAGCACTTTTAAATCACAAATTCTTAGAACCACGCTATCAATACAGCCGTGAATTAGACCCGATTGTGGGAGTTTCTTTTACAGGTTTATTTGATTTCTTTGTCCATGCTTTTGGTGTTGATTGGCTGCGTTGGTGGGAAGCAGGAAGACCTGCAACTCCCCAAGGATTAGCTTTCAAGCGTGAGGAGGAAAAATATCTAAGTTCTTGGAGAGATATTGTACATCGTGTAGTTTGGGATTATTGCGATCGCCACAATCTCAAACGTCCAAATCGCTGTACCACAGTCCAACCCAGTGGTACTAAGGCTTTGTTAACTAATGCTAGCTCAGGATGGCATCCCCCCAAAGCCCAAAGATTTATTCGCCGCATCACTTTCGGCAAAAATGACCCAGTAGCCTTAGCCTGTATTGACTACGGTTACAATGTCATTCCCTCACAATCAGACAAAGATGAACAGGGCAATTTGCTCAACGATCCCTTTGATTCACGGGTGAGTGAATGGTTGGTAGAAATCCCTGTTTCTGTATCTTGGGCTGATTTACCAGGTGCTGATGAAATTGATGTTTCTAAGTTTTCAGTCTTAGCCCAATTTGATTTTGTCCTCCAGGTTCAACGCTGGTATGTGACTCATAACACATCAGCTACTTTGGAACTGCGTTCTGATGAAATCGAACCTTTGGGACAGAAAATCTATGAAACTATTCAGAGCGATCAAGGATATATTTCAGCAGCCCTTTTAGCTCGTTTTGATGACTTGCAATCATTCCCCCGTTTGCCATTTGAACCAATAGATAAATCAACCTACGATCGCTTGAATCAAGAGGTAAAAGCACGGCGGAAAACAGATGATTTCTGTGCAGTCTTAAGCCGCTATGATTTAGGTGAAATGTCAGAGGCTGGCCCTAGTGGTTGTGATTCTGATAAGTGTATGTTTCCCGATCAGCAACCAAGCTCATAAGGCGAGATAACATCAACTTAGGGTAGGCAATATTTATCTACAATAAAAAGCAGTGGTTTAATATGAAATTAAACTACTGCTTTTTATATGAATTTAAATTATCCCTTTTAACTCAATACTGTTCAAAATGCTACTTGTACACAATCGTGGGTTTTGAGACGCGATAAATCGCCGTCTCTACAAGTGTTTTGTTCTTATCTGAACTGTATTGCCTTTTAACTTCTTTCTTTCTCTATTTCTTCCTTCCTTCTTGTACTTAGGTTTAGCGCATCTTCATACAGAATTGGTAACAATAATTATTTTGCTATAGAAAAGCAACACAAAATTTCTCTACACTATTATCTTGGCAAAAGGAGTCCGCCAATGAAAGCTTACGAAATTCAAAGCAACGCCGGGATTAATGCGATCGCATTAGTCGATCGCCCTAAACCAAAACCAACTGCGGGACAAGTTCTCGTTCAAGTCAAAGCAACATCCTTAAATTACCGCGATCTGCTTGTCATGGAAGCTTCTTACGGTTCTGGACAGAAGTATCCCTTAATTCCCCTATCTGACGGTGCGGGGGAAGTCGTGGCGGTAGGGGAAGGTGTGACACGGGTGAAAATAGGCGATCGCGTCGCTGGTATTTTCTTCCAAGACTGGATTTATGGCTCTTTAACCAAAGAGAAAATGAAATCCGATCTCGGAGGCGGTATTGATGGAATGCTATCTGAATATGTCGTATTACACCAAGATGGTTTGGTGATATTACCAGACTATCTATCTTACATTGAAGGGGCAACTTTACCCTGTGCAGCAGTCACAGCTTGGCATGGACTGGTGACAAAAGGCAATATTGGCGCAGGTGATAATGTTTTATTACTCGGTACTGGGGGAGTTTCGATTTTTGCTCTCCAGTTCGCCAAAATATATGGTGCTAGAGTAATTATTACTTCCAGTAATAATGATAAATTAGCACGAGCTAAACAGCTTGGTGCTGACGAGACAATCAACTACAAAACAATACCAGATTGGGAAAAGCAAGTTTACCAATTAACTAATCGCACTGGTGTAGATCATGTAGTTGAAGTAGGCGGTGCAGGTACTCTGCCAAAATCATTACAAGCAGTCCGTATTGGGGGACGGATTAGTTTGATTGGCGTATTGTCAGTTAGAGGAAGTAAAATTGACCCCATGCCAATACTTTTTAAGAGTTTAACAGTTCAGGGCATTTATGTCGGCAGTCGGGAAATGTTTGAGGCGATGAATCAGGCGATGCAACAGCATCAAATTAAACCAGTTATTGATCGAGTTTTTCCCTTTACTGAAGCACAAGAAGCTTATAGTTATCTTAAAAGTGCGGCTCACTTTGGTAAAGTCGTAATTCATAATTCGTAATTGTAAAGAGTTTAATTTTATGTTTCAAGTAGGAATTTAAACCCTACTTGAAACATAATTATTAATTACGTTTAAACAGCAGCGAGAGTAGGCGCAGCGAATTTAGCATATCGCTCGATGTAGAATTCTTTAGAGTTAGCGATCGCTTTCACAGATTCACGCTCTTTCAAAGCATGTTTCCACTGGCGTAGACGGGTAAACTCTTCTGGTATCCCAAAACCACGATATTGCTTCAATGCAGCCCAGCGTTCAAACCAAGGAAAATAGGTAAAATCCACCAAACTGATAGATTCACCAAACCAGTAAGGGCCTTCCCCAGATAGTTTTGCCAAACCTTCGTTTTCAATGAATTCCAGGTGTTTGGATAGTTCCTGTTTAGCTTCTTCTTGTTTTTGGGGATCTGAACTCCGCAGTAGGGTAGAAAAAGCGGGAACGAATCTGGTATTAGCAAAATCGATCCAAATACGAGCCTGTGCCCTTGCAATGGGGCTGCTGGGTAACAGTGGTGGATTAGGAAATACCTCATCGAGATATTCGTTAATTACTGCTGATTCCCAAACTCGGTTATCGCCATGAGTTAGTGCAGGTACTTTACCATAAGGGGAAACTTTGGTAAAACCTTCAGGCTTATTCTGCAAATCAATTTCAATCAAATCGAAGTCAATCCCCTTCTCTTGGAGTACCAAACGGGTACGGTGAGCATAAGGACAAACAACTGCACTGTATACTTTGATTTGGGCCATGTTTAAGTACCTTGGTAAATATAGGACTCGGATTTGATTTCTGAAAACATACTCAAACTGAAAAACCTGTTTTTTAAGGGTTTTATCTGAAATCTTATTCAAAAATCAGATATGAGTCCTATAG
>NZ_JAAGOG010000159.1:0-18845 GCF_010747425.1 Nostoc sp. UIC 10630 | reverse complement strand
GAGACAGGGGGAGCAGGGGGAGCAGAGGAGAATATTTAATAATCAATGCCAATTCCCCATTCCCAATGCCCCATTCCCAATTCCCCACTATATATACTTGCGTCCTCGCCACTCGCGTGGCTTGTGGAACGCAGATAAGAAGATTCGCAGCACAGCTAGGGGATCGGCTAAAGGGGAAAGCCAGAATAACCAGCCACCTTTAGCACTTTTGCGATCGTAAGAAGGTGCGATCGCAATTAGCATCGCAAAGCGAATCACTACCAAGAATAAATTCAGTCCCAGTAGAAGAAGTAAGGGAGTGGGTACAAACGCGATTAATCGCGTCTGTAGCGAGTACGAGAGTGAGGGAGAAATTAATAAAAAACTGAGGACAATTAAAAGGGGTAGACCTTGAACAGATGTGAGTAGCCATAAATCTCCCCACAACTGAGAACGAGAAGTTGCATCTTTAAGGTCTAGACTCCGCCCCCATTCCTTCCACGTCTCCATCGCCCCTTCATACATTCGTACTTTCAGAACCTTTGCGCCATCTAAAAAGCCCACTTTATACCCAAGAGTTGCAATATTTCGTGCCAAGGTGACATCATCACAAAAAGAACTACTCGCACTGCTGTAACCACCCACAGCAGCTAAAACAGAGCGACGACACAAAAAACACTGCCCATTTGCCATCACCCGTTCAGGCTGCTCTGCATTAATGCCAGCAGGGTCAAATCGGTAAAGTAAAGTCATCAACAAAGCTGGTTGTAGCCAGCATTCTCCTGGATATTTGAGGATAAACTGGGGCGAAAGGGAAACTAAGTCATAGCCTTGTGCTTCCGCCGTCTTCACTAAACCCGCAACCAAACCAGGATGTGGTTGAATATCAGCATCCAGACCCAAAAACCACTCACTACCCTCAGAGCTATATAGAAAACCGTTATGCAACGCCCAAGGCCGCCCCACCCAACCAGAGGGTAAAGGATCATCCGTCATCACGCGAAAGCGCGGATCTTTTTGCTGTGTGGCTTTTACTAAGTCGGGTGTACCATCACTGGAGTTGCTATCTACAACAAGAATTTCTCGAACTTCGTAGCTTTGCTGACTTAAACCAGCTAACAGAGGGCTAATGCGAAGCGCTTCGTTCAGTGTGGGAACTACGACACTAACCTTACCTAAAAGCTCTGGCGTTGGCTGTTGCGGTTTTATAGGTGGCAGCCTTCTTGGCCCCTTTAACAAGCGCGAAAACAGAATCGCCGTTGCTGGTACTTGAATAAGTAGCAATAAAAAGGATATGGCACTTTCTACTATTAAAGCGTTGTCTACTGTTGTCAAAATACTTATCAATTAAAAGTGCGACTATACAAAATAAATGGGAATTGGGAATTGGGAATTGGGAATTGCTAATCCCTGTTACTCTATTCCCCATTCTCCATTCCCCACTCCACAATTTCTAGGCTATTTTAAGGCAACTTCAACCTTTGCTACTGATACTTCTTTGCTTACTGGTTCAACAGCAACTTGAGCGGGTGTGGTTGAACTCCTTAACCACAGAGCCACGGCGGGAGCCACACCAAGCAATAAACCGAGCAATACAGGGATGGAGAACCCAGCAGCCAAACTTAGTCCGGCGGCGAAGGCAAAGTTAGTCAAATAAACGACTAAGGGTAGATTGAGTTGCGATCGCTCTAATTTAATCGATGTGTTTCTCCACAACAAGCCTGCCACACTCATAAACAGGGCGCTAGTACCAAACCAACCTGCATAGTTCTGGTAAGGTGTGCCAAAGAAAGCTCCTGGTTGTTCCCAATACCAAAAAGGCAGAGAAGTTTGACTCATAGCTGGCTCAAGGGCAAAATCCCAGCAAGTGAAGAGTAAAGCACCAACAGCTATAGCCGCAATATGGCGACCCCAACTGGGCTTTTGAGCCACTTTCAAACCAGTTCTCGCGATTAAATAAGACGACAGTCCAACATAGAACCAAGACAAAGGAATTGTGAAAGGAACTAGCCCTGCAATCTTATAACCCAAGCCACTCAAGTAGCTATAATCTCCAAATGGAAAACCTGTGCTGGTTCCCAGTAGTTCACTTCCCAAAGAGATAAGCATAGCCGGCAGCATAAATGCTAGCCAAGTTCCCAATCCCAGCGTCCGGTAGGCATAAATAGAGACAGCTATTGTCCCCAAAATGATATCAACTACACCGCCACCAGCCATACTTAACTGTACGGCAGTTTCTCCAACCTGCGATAAGTTGAAAATTATGTCGGCATTAGGTATGACCAGTAGCATCCCTACCAGTCCGAAGGCTTTTGACACGATATGACCAATCAGGCATACGCGCTCAACGATAACAAGTTGTCTCATGATAATTCCTTAACAAGATGTGACACGCGGCTACTCGGCTGCTAACAGTTTACAAATGTTTAACAACATATTTAAATACTTTGTGCCGCAATTCTCTACAAACTTGTTTGGCTTTCTTGGGAAGAGCATAACAGCCGATTGATTGAAGCTATAAGAAATATGATGATAAACCTACTAGTTTAAGCTATATATTCAAAATCTACATAATTCCATCTGCAAAAAATTCTGGTTTCTTGTCCTACTGATACCCGTATGATAAAAAATTCCTTCCATGCAGGGATCTCATTGAGTGAAGAAAACTATTATAAATTAACTAAGCTCTAAAGTGAAGAATGATACATTGATGCCAGAAAATTAGGCCAGGGAATACAAAGTATACCGTAATCTAGAAGTTGTCGATGAATAACTTCTAACTTAATGGCTAACAGACGGCGATTTTTAAAAGGGGTGGCAGCACTTTCTAGCTTATCTTTAGCTGGTTGTGGCTGGAGACTGGCTGAAGTCCGTGCTAATTCTAATACGAATGGTCAACGTGACCAACTTTATGTCTTTACCTGGACACAATATACTGACAACCAATTACTGAGAACTTTTAGCACTCAAACTGGTATGAAAGTGCTGGCGGATGTGTATGATTCCAATGATGTCATGCTGGCCAAGTTGCAAGCTGGAGGCGGTGGCATTTACAGCATCATCAACCCATCTGATTACATGGTGCAGAAGATGGTAAACAAAGGTTTGTTAACAGAGATAAATCACGATCGCTTAATCGGTTTAGAGAATTTATTTCCCCGATTTCAGAATCCTAGCTATGACCCCAATAACCGATATAGCATCCCTTTTAACTGGGGGACAACAGGTTTGCTTTACAATTCCGAAAAAATCAAAGATGCACCACAAGACTGGGATTACCTTTGGCAGAACCAAGAAGAACTTAATCAACGGATGACCTTGCTTAATGATGTTCGAGAAGTTATGGGTGCGACCTTACGGATGCTAGGTTATTCTTACAACTCCAAAAACGAACAAGAAATCAAACAAGCTTATGAAAAGTTGAAGGTGCTAAAACCTGCGATCGCACGTTTTGACACCGACGCTTGGCAAAATCAAATTCTGGCAGGAGATTTGCTATTAGCAATGTGCTATTCAGCAGATGCAGTAAAAATTGCTCAAGAAAACCCTAAACTCAAATATGTGATTCCTCGCAGTGGTTCTTCATTATGGACAGACACTATTGTTATTCCGAAAACAGCCCCTAATTTAGCTGGAGCTTATGCTTGGATCAACATGATTTTGCAACCAGAATTAGCAGCCCAAATCAGTCAACGCTTGAGTATTTCTACGCCTAATAGGGCTGGATTTGAGCAATTGCCAAAAACAATCCAAGACAATGCTAATTTATTTCCCGCAGAATCACTTTTAGCAAACTGTGAACGTGTTACTCCTGTAGGAGACTTTGAAGAGGTTTACGATCGCTATTGGACTCAATTAACTAGCAGTTAAAATAGTTAGGAGTTAGATTTATAAGTAATGAATATTGAAAAAAATGGGATTTCCCAAATAGAAAAATTGCCTCGCCTGCGAGGAAATTGGCTGCAACCTTTGATATTACTTGCACCATCGGGAATTTGGTTATTACTTTTGTTGGTGCTGCCAACTTTGATAATTTTCGAGTTAAGTTTAGTTGCAGACATTCGTCCGGGAGATTTGGTTAATCCCAACGGAATCCAAAACTACATCCGAATATTCGACCCCCTTTACTTACAGGTAATTGTGCGATCGCTATTTTTTGCGTTGGGCACTACAATAATTTGTTTAATTTTAGGCTTCCCTGTCGCCTATTGGATTGCTCAAATAGCGCCGCTACGTTGGCGGAATTTGCTGCTATTAGGTTTTGTTTTGCCTTTGTGGACTTCCTCGTTACTTCGCTCTTATGCTTGGATTACAATTCTTCGTCCTACTGGTTTGTTGAACAGTTTTCTCAGCACTTTAGGCTTGCCTACTTTGCAATTACTTAATCAGAGTCAAGCTGTATTTATTGGCATGAGTTACAGCTTGTTACCCTATATGGTTTTGATTTTATATGCTTCTCTCGAAAAGCTAGACAAGCGGTTGCTAGAAGCGGCGGCTGATTTAGGTGCAAATCCGATGGAAACTTTTTTCCAGGTAACTGTACCGCAAATTCTGCCTGGAATTACCGCTGCTTCTATGCTTGTATTCATCACAGGCTTGGGGGATTTTGTCGATCCAGAATTACTTGGTGGTGCTTCTAGTATGACGGCAGCACGGTTAGTTTATAACCAGTTCCTAGGAGCCACGCAAAATTGGGGATTTGGTTCAGCTTTGAGTATGACGTTAATTTTGCTTGTTAGTATTGCGATCGCACTTTTAATTAAGTTTGGCGAACCTGCACCCAAACGCTAAACTTTTGGTCGCTCATTTATAATAAGGGCATCAAACGCCAGCGAGACAACGGTTATGCTCTCACCTGATCTCAAAAATGCGTTACCAACTACTGATGAACTTCCCTGTTCAGACGATACACCAGTGGATAACGAAGACCAAAACTTTTTGCCCAACATTTTATTATTCTTACTCAACTCCATTTGGGCAAATCGCCTGGATTGGTACTTCGGAGTAGATATGGGAGTGTATCACACTACGGGGATAAACCCTAGAGTACCTGTAGTGCCGGATGCTTTTTTAAGTGTGGGAGTAGAACGGAAAAAGGGTGGTAAATCACGCAAAAGTTACGCAGTTTGGGAAGAAAATGGGATCGTTCCGATATTCACATTAGAAATGGTATCCCATACCCCAGGAGGTGAATATGACGAGAAGCTAGATATATATAAAAAACTTGGTGTATTGTACTACGTAATTTATAACCCTGAGTTTTGGCGACGTGACCAACATCAACCTTTTGAAGTGTATAAATTGATAGATGGAAGCTACCAGCTACAAATAGGTGAGCCTTATTTTATGCCAGAAGTGGGGTTAGGTATTGGGCGACACCAGGCTGTAATTGCCGGCATACAACAGCAGTTTTTATGTTGGTATGATGAGCAAGGAAACCGCTATCTGACAGATGCAGAACAGGCACAACAGGAGCGATCGCGGGCTGAACAAGAGCGGCAAAGGGCTGAACAATTAGCGCAGTATTTACGTTCTTTAGGTGTAGATCCAAATAATTTACCTGGTAATCCATAATTACGAATTACGAATTTTTAATGATTTACCACCATGAGCAAATCATTTAGATCATCTGCATTACTGTTAATTAACCCCTTAATTGTAGAAAGAAATTCATTTTCTAAATAAGGCTTAGTTAAGTAAGCTTTTGCACCCAATTCTTGAGCAAGTTGGCGATGCTTTTCAGAGCTGCGAGAAGTGAGAATCACCACAGGGATTTTTGCTAATTTGGGGTATTGACGGAAATTGCCCAACAACTCAAAACCATTCATTCGTGGCATCTCTAAATCGGAGACGACAACTTGAATTTCTGGCTGTAACTGCAACTTTTCTAGAGCTTCTACACCATTTTGAGCTTGTATTACTTGATAGCCCGATTTTTGTAGAGTCAGAGAGATAGTTTGGCGCAAACTAATTGCGTCATCTACTACTAAAACAACTTTTGGTAATTTATGATCTGGTTTTTGAGAATAACTGGGTTGAGTTTCTATCGTTTTTATGGAAGTAGATGCAAAAGTGTCTCCCGATATCGCTAAGGCTTTTTTATTTGAGGGAGAAGCTACTGGTAACGCCATGATATCAAGTGTTGTTTGTTGGATCTCGCTAGACTTGACCAGCAATGAAGCATCAATCACTAAGATGAGATTACCATTGGGTAAACTACTACAACCATAAACGTATTTTGGCGGTGCGATCGCATTTCCTAAAGGTCTGATTACCAGTTCTTGTTCACCAATTATTTGGTCAACTTCCAAAGCAAACATTCCCTGATTTCGTCGGAGCAAAAGCACTGGATTTTTCGCTATGCTTTGGTCGTCAGTATTTGATGTGTTGTATGGAGCAGCAGTATTCAAGAATGAATCATCATAATGAATCAATTTTGAAAGTTGACGAAGGCTGACCATAGTCTCATCATTGTCTGTGTTCCAATGCAAGACTTTTTGACCTTCAATTTCTTTAATTTGCTGCTCGGAGGGAATCAATATTTTTTCGATACTGTCCGAAAGAAGGGCATAAATAACACCTTTGGCTTGAACTAGCATTAGTTTTTCTGTAGTCATAGAAAAAGGAATTTTGAGTATGAATATTGTTCCTTGGTTGAGTAAGGATTGAACTGAAATTGAGCCATTAAGTGCGTTCATCTGAGTCCGCACAATATCTAACCCCATACCGCGCCCAGAGATTTCAGTCACTTTACCGGCAGTAGAAAATCCAGGTGAAAATATCATGTCTAAAAGTTCAGGTTCGGCCAGATTAGAAGCATAGCTTCTAATTTTTTCTTCAGTTTGTATGGGATATAATTCAGCAGCTTTTGTGCGAATTCTGTCTAAATTCAATCCCTGACCATCATCCCGAACTTCGATAATAGTGTGGCTACCTTGATGATAAGCGCGGATTTCGATTAACCCTTTTTCTGGTTTTCCAAGCTCTCGGCGAAGTCTCGGAGCTTCAATCCCGTGGTCAAAAGCATTACGTACTAAATGTAATAACGGATCGTAGAGTTTCTCTGCGATCGCTTTATCTACTAGTACTTCAGTACCAGTAAGTTTCAATTCTACAAGTTTGGCATAAACATTCCCCAACTTATTTACCATCTGGGGGAAACGATTTAGGATATTGCCCAAAGGCAACATTCGTGCTTCTACTAAGCTCTCTATAATATTAAGAGTTAAATTCTCTTGTTTGTCACTAATTTGAGCAGCTTGTGTCACGAGCAATTCAAGTGATTCTGTGGTTTCTTGTAGTTGCAGTATTTCTTCTATTGCTTCATGCAATGTTGTATGAAATTCTGTATATACATCCATTTCTAAAGAGTCAAATTTCACTGCGAAATTTTGCGTTTGTTGTGAGGCACTATTTGGTATTTGTAATGGGAGATCGCGTAATTCATTTAAAGTTTTTTGGTGTCTAGTAATTTGACGTATTAATTGATCAATTATTTCTTTAACTTGTTCATCTTGCAAAGTACGTCTTTTTTGGTAAATCAGTAATTCTCCAGCTAAATAATTGAGGTGTTGTAGTCTTTCTGTATCTACTCGAATAAATGAAGGTTGACGAAAGTTTTTAGTTTGAACATACTGTGATTTATCTTCTATTTCTTTGTTGATCTGTGTAGCTAAATCAGGCATAACTTCAATGGCTGTTTCAGTAACTCCTATAGCTACCTGCTCATTTAGACTTAATGAATCAACTTTTTCTGAATAATCATCATTTGGAGTTGTCACCACTGGCTCTGTCAGGTTTTGGCTAACTTCTCCTCCCCATATTGTCTCTAGTAAATTATCAGTAGTTTGAGAAGATACAGATTTAGATATTTCTTTAAAAACTAATAGTGTTTGCAGTTTCGGAATATCAAGCCAATTTTTTTCTTCGGTAGTAACAGGAGGATAGTTTTTATATTCTTCTGCTAATCTGTGAATTCGGTTTTGTAATATTTTAATGACTGAGATATAGCTGTCAGATTTATTAACAGAATTCTGAAACTTTGTGACAGCAAATAAGATGATTAAAATTATCCCATGTCTATAAATACAAAGACTTTGGCTATCTTGTTCATCTTGAACAAAATCAAGAAACTTTCTCAGCCAATTTTCGATATAATCAAGTAGATTTTCTTTTCCTAACTTGGGAACAAGTAAATCTAAATTTGGTTCTGGTATTTTTATCTCGTGATTAAACCAACCAAAAATATAGCGAATTACTTTTAGATAAAACTTGGCAGTTGTTGGATTGACAGATTCATTTTTATTGTTGTCGGATGTAGTGAGAAAGTGGTAAAATTGCTCTTCATTGATAACAAAGATGTCAGCAAATGAATTATTTTGTAATTTTTTAGCTAACTCATTATTTGCCACTAGTGTGAGTTTTCGCAAAGCTAGAGAAGTTTCTCCACCAGATGTGCGATCGCCTTCTAATACCAACTTTTGTGCTTGTTGTAAATCTGCAAGGGCAATTTCAGCGATTTGCTGTACCTGAGTGGGATTTGCTTGCAGTGCTGATAAAATTGTTTGAGAAATTTCTCCCAATCCAGGCAAATTTAGAGATTCTGCTAAACCGAAAAATACCTCAGCTTGTGACTGTAATAATTCAATAAATTCGTTATTATTTGGTGGATTGTTAACAGCTTCAGCAATACTGTTTAGACGTTGCTCTACTCCCACCTCAAAAACTGACTGGACAATATCAAATCCCAATTCCTCAGAAGTGGGAATATGAGCCTCATCACCAAACGCATCACCCAGCTTTTCTTGTAACTGTGAAAACACGGAAGTTGCTCGATTTAGTAGTTCTCCGTCATTCACAGTGCTGCCTATTAGCTCAGTATTTAATGCTATGCTAAGACACTCATAAGCTTGTAATAAAAGTGTTTGTAGTTCAGCATCAATTACTACATTTGGGTTATATAAAGCCTTAAATACATCTTCCAAAAAATGGGCTATCATCTTAATAACTTCTAGCCCAACATTAGCAGCACCACCTTTAAGTGTATGAGTAGCCCGCATTAAATTATGGACTTTAGCAGTGCTATAACCTTCCGATAAGCTAAATAGTTCTTGTTCAATAATCTGTACTAATTCTGGAGCTTCAGCTAGAAAGTAGATGTATCCTTGTTCGCGAATTTCGTTATCTGTAATCATATTTTTGATTTTAAATTTTAGATTTGTTACGTAAAATTTTGATTGATGCAATTTGATGTCATAATTTCAGTGTTTCCTGACATCAAATTGCTCACTTTTTCTAGCGATAATAAACCAACCTCAACAATAAGTTCCATCCAATAAAGACTTTCATCGGTTTCTTCCTCTACCAAGCTGAGTTTAGCAATGACATCCGCGGTTGACTTCCCACGACAAGCTGACCGATCGTTAGCTCCCATAGATGTTGCTGAACGGATTATCTGCTCTGCCGTTCAGCTCTTTCGAAGGGCTTCTACTAAGCGGATTACTCGCAATGCTAGCTGCTTTATTCCCCGCTTAAAATCTTCCTCATTCATAATCCAAAATCTAAAATCTAAAATCTAAAATCTATTTGACTTTAAACTTGCTAGCAGTTGTTAATAGCTCTTGCGCCATCCCTGATAAATCTTGAAACACAGTCGCAATTTCTTGAGATTCACCAAAAGTTTTATTAGCAATTTCTGCTACATCTTGCATTGATTTTATGACTGTTACAGATTGGGTCATTTGTTTTTGAGTCGCTGCGGTAATCCGCTCAATTAGCTGACTAATTTCGGCAGTTGCAGAAACGATCGCATTCAAGTTTTGGCGAGTGTCACTGACAAGATTTGTGCCTTCTACTACCTGCTGAATACCAATTTCCATTGCTACTGCAACTTCCCCGGTTTCTGCTTGAATATCCTGGACTAATTTTTCTATTTCGATGGTTGCTGCTGCTGACTGGCGAGATAAAGAACGGACTTCATCGGCTACAACTGCGAAGCCTTTGCCATATTCACCGGCACGGGTAGCTTCAATAGCCGCATTCAGAGCCAGCACGTTTGTCTGTGTGGCAAAATTGCCAATCAAATTCACCACTTTGGAGATTTTTTGCGAAGATTCACTGAGGCGTTTAATCTTTTTGCTGGTTTGAGCAACGGTTTCACGAATTCCCTGGATTGCTTTTACAGTTAAGTTCATCGCAGTATCGCCAGACTCAACAGTTTCATTGGCTTGTTGCACCGCTACTTGCACTAACTCAGCATTCGTCACTACAGCTTGAGTAGAGTCCACCATGTGTTGAATTTCGCCTAATGCTGCGGTAATTTCCTCAGATTGTTGTTGCGCCAGATTAGTCAGTCCTGCTAGGGAAGCCTCGCTATTGCTAGAAGTTTGAGCAACTTGTTGAGCAGCCCCTTGTACCTGAAGAACTATTTGCCGCAGCGCTTGCAGGGTATTATTGTAAGCATCAGCGATCGTGCCTAGTTCGTCTTCTGTAATGGGTGCGCGTACTGTTAAGTCGCCGTTAAGGGCGGGTCTAAGGGCTATTAGCAGTTGAATAGATCGTTGTTGTAGTAACTCCTTGGCTGCCTTTTCTCGTGCTGCGGCTTCTGCTAATTTGGCTGACTGCCCTTGTACTTGTTGCAAATATTCAGTCTGTTGTAATGCTAGCCCTAACTGGTTGCCAATGCGTGCTAACAAGGTGACTTCCGATTCATCCCAATCACGAGTTCCAGAATTCTGATAAGCTGCCAGCAATCCCCACAATTGTTCCCCAGCAAATACAGGAACAATTACATAAGCTTTAGCTTCAAATTGCTCTAAAACTTCAATGTGGCAAGGAGAATGACCTACCTGATAGATGTCATTAACAACAAAGTTTTCCCCTTGGGCATATCGACCCCCTTGAGTTTCTTGTAAGTGGGTATCTTCCCAGACAGTTTTGATATCGGGGCCTACTAGTTTTACCCAAGTATGAGCTACTGATTCTGCTACAAACTCACCAGTCCAATTAGGGTTGAAGCCATAGACTGCGACGCGATCGCATCGCAGTAATTGCCGTACTTCTTGAGTTGTTGTTTTGAAGATTTCTTCTACATCTGAAGATTGCCGGATGCGGTTACTGATCTTGGTGACAGCTTTCTCTTGTTCCGCTATCTGAGCTAGTTTTTCAGATTTCAACCGAACTAATTCCAAATAATCTATCTGTGATTTAGCTAGGCTAAATTGCAAGCTAGTCTGAACCAAAAAAGTCACTTCCCAAGTTTCCCATTCACGGGGGCGAGAATTTTGATAAGCTGCCAGCAAACCCCACAATTTATCTCCGAAGAATATAGGAACAATTATGTAAGCTTTGGCTTCAAACTGCTCTAAAATCTCAATATGGCAAGGAGCAAGCCCTACTTCATAGATGTCATTAACAACAAAGTTTTCGCCTCTAACATATCTACCTCCCTTAGTTTCTTGTAAGTAGGTATCGTCCAAAACGGTTTTAATATCAGGGCCTACCAGTTTTGTCCAACCAGTACCCACAGACTCAGCCACAAATTCGCCACCCCAGTCAGGGTTAAAACGATAGACTGCGACGCGATCGCATCGTAGTGATTGACGCAATTCTTGAGTGGTTGTTTTGAAGACGCTATCTACATCTAAAGATTGTCGGATGCGGCCTACTATCTTAGTAAAAGCTTTTTCTTGTTCAACTATTTGGGCTAGTTGCTCAGATTTTTTATACATCTGTTCTAGATATTCGCCTTGTGAGATAGCCACACCAAATTGCAGTCCAATTTGGGTCACAAAGCTTTCTTCCCAAGGTTGCCAATCACGAGGTCCAGAATTTTGATAAGCTGCCAGCAAGCCCCATAATTTCTCTCCAGCAAATATGGGCGCAATGATGTAAGCCTTCATTTCATACTGCTCTAAAATGTCAATGTGGCATTGAGCATGACCCATTTTATAAATGTCTTTGGCCACAAAGCTTTCACCTTTGGCATAACGTCCTCCTTGGGTGTCTTGCAAGTGGCTATCTTCCCACACCATATAAAAATCAGGGCTGACCATTTTTACCCAGCCATTACCCACTGACTCAGCGACAAACTCACCACTCCAGTCAGGTTTGAAACGATAAACGGCGACGCGATCGCATTTTAGTAATTGACGTACTTCTTGAGTGGTTGTTTTAAAAATCTTATCGACATTTGATGCCCGCAGAATTTTGTCGATGACTTTAGCTACAGATTTTTTTGCTAGTATTCGCTGTTGTTCTTCTCTTTTGAATTCAAAACTCTGCAATTTGTATATGAGTTCTGTGGTAATTTGGGATAGTAGGCTAATTTCTACTTCTTGCCACTGCCGCGTTGATAAGCAATTATTTACTACCAGTAATCCCCATACTTTACCTTCTACTACAATCGGTAAACTCAAACTAGCTTTGATTTGAAATTTATCTAGGAGTTGCTTTTGATAAGGGGTAAGTTGAATCTGACTAATATCGTCAATAACTACAGGTTCTATATAGTCTTGGTTGGTATATAAACCAAAAATAATTCCGGGAATATTTTCGCCTAAAGTCGGTGTCCAACCTCGTGTTCTTGATTCTGCTAAAACATTACCTGAATCAAGAGAGGTAAACTGATAAATTAAGGCGCGATCGCAGCCAATTTTTTCTCTAATTTGCGCTACAGTAATTTTAAGTAATGTATCAATGTCTGGAGCTTGACGCAGATGAGTTGCGATGCCTTGCAACTGTCGCCGCCAAGTTTTAAATTCCTGAGATATGGCATTTAATAAAGATATTTCATTACTAGCAAGATTTGCTATATTAGCGTGTCCATTTAGATTTTCTACTTCAGATATTAGATGCTCGTTTTCATGGCTATTGCTATACAAAAATGTCATTTGATTAACCTCAAAATTTGTTATGGATAATAAGTGGAAATTTTGCAGAATAAGGATGGGGCATCCACTTTTGGCAAATCGACTTTTTTAGACCAACCATATAGTAGAGTTTTTGGCACCAAATAATTATGTTTCTTCCAAAAGTGGATGCTCCTAAAGGATAAAGGATAAACTATTATTCGCTTACCAAGAATTAGTAATTTTCAAAAACTTCTCCCCGGTCGTCTATTTCAAATTTTCAATTATGAATCTTCCAGAGGGGAGATTGGATAATCGTTATAGCATTCAAATTAAAAATCATATCTTCGGAATCATTAATAAAGTATCCCTGTAAGAAAGGTGATATTTTAGGATAAAATAGTTCGATATTTGGGAGTTTCATTTGCTGAATATCTAGCAATTCAATATCTATAATATGTTTCACCAATAGTCCTAAATATTTACCATTGTTTTCCAGAACAATTGCCATCATTATTGAAATTAAATTTGCTCCTTGTGAAATTGGAGGATAACCTAACATTGCCTCTAAATCTACTAACCAAAGCATCTCACCACGCCAGTTATAAATACCCAAGACGCTACTGGGCATCTGTGGAACACTACATATTTCAGGTAATGGTACTTGCAACACTTCTGTGATGTGTTGTAAAGAAATAACAGCTGTATCTTTTACTCCCAAATTAAAACTTAAAAACTTTTCCTTGGTTTCCAAAGTTATTGATCCTTTGTGCTTAATTGTTTATCTCTAGCCACTATTTGCTTTTATGATTTGAGCTTGCAGAGGTCATATATTATAAATAGTGACATTGACTCTTCGTTGAATTATTGCATTATCAATGAATTAATCGCTTTAGAATTACCACTAGTTCCTCTCTATCAATCGGTTTTGATAGATAACCATCAGCGCCCAACATATTACCCCAAATTTTATCTACATCACTATTTTTGGTAGAGCAAAAAACCACAGGTATTTTGCTAGTGTCGGGATTATTTTTCAGTTCTCGGCAAATTTCAAAGCCACTTTTTCCTGGTAAAATTACATCGAGAAATATGAGGTCTGGCTTTTTTTTATCTATTTTGTCTTGAGCTTCTTCGCTGCTGGTGGCGCTAATTACAGAATAACCTGCCTGTTGCAAGTAACGGCTGATTATTTCCATATCTGTTAAGCCATCTTCAACAACTAAAACAGTATTCATGATAATTACCTTTTAAAAAATTTTAAGAATGTAGACAAATTAGATATACAAACCCTAAGCGATTCATGAACAAAGACATGCAGGAATTACGCACAAAAGATTCCCCAATTCCCTTAAAAAAGGGAGCTAATGGGAGTGCGCCAACAAGGTTTTAGGTTTTAAATGTGTAATTCCTGACATAGAAAAGACTAGAGACTAGCCCTAACTTCTTTGTCATAATCAATATTTCACAACTCAAACAGGACTGCTATAAATACAAAAAGTTGTATTTGTCTAATTTTGATTCAATCTTTATCTATTAACCTCAGAAAAAGTACGTAGCGAACAGAATTTAATATATATATGTGAATATTAAAAAATTTTATCAAGAAAGAATAAAAGCATTATTCGTCATAATTAAGGCGTAATTTTATAGGAATATAATCAAACCAATATTTAAATATTTAAAAAATAATTAAGTAGCTTTCATACTACTACCTAATTATTCCTTGTGAATTCTGGCTTATTTTTATGTTTATGGACACGAGAAAGTCTATCGGTTGTAAAAATTTGGTTCTGGCTATTACTGAGTTATAGTCTAATACTGAAAAATGAAATTTTTAAGTCAATCAGACTAACTGATGATTAATTATCAAGAAAAATTATTCATTCTCCCTAATTACAAACCTATCTAGAACTTATATTCTATTTTTGATAAACTTAGTGCAATCCAAAAAGGCTCTTTTCGCATTGATTATTGCCTATTACTAGTTAAAGCAAGTAACTATGGCTACGCCAGGCTGCGCGAACAGAAATCAAAGCGGATTCCTATACATTGGCTTTACTCTTCTCAATGGGAACACTCAATGTAGGTAAATATTTACGTATTATACTCATTACCTTGTCAGGCGCTACGGGTTTAGTAATAAAATCTGTAGAACCGACTACTTTGGCACGAACTCTATCTAAAAGACCATCACTGCCTGTTAATATAATCACTGGTGTATTGGCAAAGGCTGATATTCGCCGCAACTGAGTGCAGATTTCATAACCACTAGCAACTGGCATAATCAAATCCAAGAAAATTAGGTCTGGTTTATCTTGAATCAGGGTTGGAAGTGCTTGTACAGCATCTTGAATTTTAATAAACCTTAGTCCATTGGAAGTAATAATATCCTCTAGCATTTTACAGACTTGAGGGCTATCATCTACGCAGGCCACTAATGGAGCATTCGGTTTCTTTGGTTGTGTAGTGTGAGGCTTATTGTTGGTCTCAGTCACTACTAACGGCATATCAGGTACTTCTACCAATTCGATGATTCCTTTAAGGATATAAGGAAGCAACGAACGGGTGAGTGGTAGTACACTCTGCTTCATTTTCACAGCTAAATCTAAGAGAGTGAATTTGCCATTGATTAAATTCAAAAAGTTTTTGTAGACAGATAGACTTACCATCTGCTGGAGTTGTTCTGGTCGCCGCAAAACCGGTGCCAAATTAGGAGAAAAATTTGCTAAACCAGCGGCTGACCAAGTTTTCCATGAATCTTGCATGTGCTTTACAGACATTTCTGCACTCGTAAAGCTCATTGGTGTTTCGAGGATAACTTCTTGGCTGCGATTGCAAGTTATAGAAGCGAAATTTCCTTGCAATGCTAAGTCAAATAGTAATTCTGCTATGGTGCTTTCGGCAATAGACTGAATCTGTTCTCTTTGAATTTTCTGTTTTTTATAAAAGATTTCTAAAAGGCGGTAATCCCAGTAATCTATTGATACGTCTTGTGAACGCAACAGTAATTTATCAACATCAATCTGAGGACAGTTTTGAGCCATGTGCCTACGCCATCGCCGGAAGGGATGAGTGCCCCCTGTTGCCCAAACAATACGTCCCAGGCGATAATAAAAAGTCCATTGGCCACCCTTTGAACTTTTAATATTTAATTTGCCATTAAATTGCAGTTGAGTACAAGTTTTAAATTCATTAACTAAGTTATTTGAAAGAATAAGTTCCGAGTGGGTCATATTTTATTCCTTGTATTAAAAAGCCAGTTATTGAAAAACCCACATTAGTGTATAGTGGTCAGAAGACACATCAAAATGGATATATAGCAGTCAAAATCAAGTTTATTAAAATCAAGGGATGATGAGGAAATAGCAAAAATACTGTTAATATATAAATCCGATTTTATATAGTTTGTTATCGGTAGACTTTACGAACCAAGTAGCTTGCTATAGTCAACATCATTAGGATGCATTCAGTATTAACTGATTATTTTAATAATTTTCATACAGAATTATAACCGTATAAGTTCTGAATTTTTGCTTAAAATGATTAGTAATATCGAGGATTTTTTAACTTTATTAAAATTGCCTACGAATGTTAAAAATATTTATTTAATTTTACATTTGTTAATACAAGTTAATTGAAGCGAGCTTTTTTAGGGAATATTATCTTTAAAAAAGGTGTGCTGCTCACACAAGTAGCAGCCACCTATAGAGTATTTATTTAGGAAAATGTCTTTAAGATTGGTTGTGATTTTGATAGCTCATAACAGCTGCCCTAAGATTACTTTGGTGTTCTGCTAGAAGCCGATCGCCATCCTCTTTTTCCAAACCAGTCCAGTGCATTAATAATGCTAGTTTAACCCACTTGCCACTACGTTCTAATAAAAAACCAGCAGCTTCCCGACTTAAGCCTGTGAGGTCTTGCAATATTCGTAAAGCGCGATCGCGTAACTTTTGATTTGTTACTGCCACATCCACCATACGATTACCATAAACCTTACCTAGTTTAACCATTACTCCTGTGGAAAGCATATTTAAAGCTAACTTCGTGACTGTACCAGCTTTCAGGCGAGTTGAACCAGCGATGATTTCTGGCCCTGTCAATAGGCGAATGTCAATATCGGCATCAATGCTAACTTGTTCAGCCGGAACACAGGCGATAAAAATAGTACTGGCTCCCCGTTGACGAGCTGCATGAATGGCACCGTGGACATAAGGTGTTGTCCCACCAGCAGTAATACCGACGACTACATCTAACTGGGTAATGTGTCGCCCAGCGATCGCAGCCTCACCATCTTCGATGCTATCTTCTAAATCCTCCGAACTGCGTACCAGTGCGCCAGCACCACCAGCAATAATCCCCTGTACCAACTCTGGGGGCGTACAAAAAGTAGGTGGACACTCAGCAGCATCTAGCACCCCTAACCTACCACTTGTGCCCGCGCCAATGTAAAATAAACGTCCTCCGTGACGCAAACGCTCTGCGGTGCTATCAATCGCTTCAGCCAACTGAACTTTCGCCGCTGCAACCGCTGCAATTGCTTTTTGATCTTCACTATTAAACAGTTCTACCAATTCCAGAGAACTGAGCTGGTCTAAGTTAAGACTGTTAGGATTTACCAGCTCGGTTAAAAGATGCCCACGTTCTTGCAAGTTTGTCATTTATCCTTATGTCCTTTGTCCGTTGTCCATTGTCATTAGTCAGTTAGCGACCAATGACCAGTGACCAATGACCAATGACTAATGACTAATGACTAATTAAAGCAATCCTTCCAATTTGCGACGCATCTTCTCTAGTTCAGAATCAGATAATTCTGGTTCTTCTAGTGGCTGTTGATTGAGAGGGAAGGTGTCTTCAACAGTATCCTCCTTCTGGGCGTTTGCTTGCCAGTCAGTTTGTTCTACGTTCAGTTCTGGGGGAGTGACAACTAAATTGCTGTTTTCTGGGATGATTTCCCATTCATACCCAGCACTTTCGCAAAATTCCTTGATTTCCTCAGCATCGATTGGCTCTGGTGTCGGTGCGGGGAAATCCTGAGCTTCCAGCATTAGGGCAAAGCGCGTGGCATCGTCTTCTGACTCGAACATCAGAATTTTATTGCGATCGCCCTCCCGAATCGTGTGAATCCCCTCATTCTCCGTTCGAGCATTAAAAATCAACACAAAAACACGCATTGGTGTAATCATCTGTCTTTTTTAAGGTCTATTCATATTAAAGTTCTAGGTTGTACCTCAAGGAAAGTCACAAGAACAATTTTCACTCTATTCAGATTTTCCTGAAAACGCCAAAATTATTAAGCATAAGTATTGGATCAAGCAAATACCGTAACTTAACTAATGAGGTCTTTGCTTTACTTGGCGTATCCTGGAAATGGCATACTGAATCAATGTGTCAGTTAATGCTTGTGTGTGCCAGCGATATCCGGCAATTAATACAGTGAAAGCAAATGACTAAATCTCCCCATCAAGATATTCACTCCCCCTCCCCTATCCGCAAGCGTCTGTGGTTGCTGGTGTTGAGTCGGGGTAGCATTGCCTTGAGTGGACTTTTACTGTTAGGAGTTATCATCGGTATTTGGCGGTTGTGGACTTTTGTCCAAACAGAGTTAACGCCGTTGGCACAACAAAGTCTGACTACTACACTCAACCGTCCGGTAAAACTGGGAAAAGTCACACAATTTTCGTTAACGGGAGTGCAGTTTGGCGCTTCAACTATCCCCGCCACACCCACAGATCCAGATCGGGCGACAGTCGAATTTGTAGAGGTGGGTTTTAACCCGTTACAACTAATCTTTAATCGCCACCTCAAACTTGATGTCACCTTAGTCAACCCAGATATTTACATTCAGCAGGATGAGCAAGGGCGCTGGATTTCCACTAGCATCGCGTCGTCAGGTGGAGGCGGTGCAATTAAAACTGATTTGGACTACTTGCGGTTTCGTAATGCCAAGCTGGCATTGATGCCGCAAGAGAGAGGAGGGGAGGCAGAGGGAGCAGGGGAGGTAAGGGGAGCAAGGGG